>JANNDA010001219.1:0-6422 GCA_031387195.1 Planctomyces sp.
CGGCACCGGCGGACCTTGAATCGGATCGGACTTGCCGCCGAGTACGACATGCAGCTTCGCTCCGACGCCGGCTGCGTGAACTTGCTTCGCGACATCGGGATCGACCATGTACAGGACCAGCGCGTCCGACAAGTCTTGTTCTACGAACGTCCGCAGCACCTCAGTCGAATCACCGGGAGCACCGCCGCCAGTGTTGTCGGCCATGTCGGCCAACATGATCGGGAAGCGACCGATCTTCTGCCCCTCAGCAATCGCCTCGCACACGGTCGGGGGCGTCTTGTACCAACGTTCGCGACGTGACCAAATCCATTCGCCGATTTCATCGGCCGTCTTCTGAGCCAACGCACGATCTCCGTCCGCCACCACGATGACCGACGCTCCCATGTCCGGCACGTCAGCCCACGGAAATCCGGTGGACAGCGTCACCGACAAGATCCCCGGACGCTTTTCAATCTCGTAGATCAACCGAAACGCCTCATCAATCGGCGGATGAGCGGTTACCTGACAGGCCGCGCTCCAGAACATTGGCAGTTGATGAATCGCGCTCACTGGCCGCACTTCGCCGCGAATGGTCCGCACGATCAAGTCCGCCGCCTCGCGACCACGCTCGGCCATGTCGATGTGCGGGTACGTGTCGTAACCGATGATCGCGTCCGCCGCCGCGACTCGCAGCGGCGCATGGTTTCCGTGCAAATCGGTCGTGACCACGATTGGGCACTTGGGCCCCACGACTTCACGCACCGACGCCATGAAATCGCCGTCACCGTCACCAATTCCTTCGACCACCATCGCGCCGTGCAGATCCAGCAGCACACCGTCGATCCCTGCTTCCATTTCACGTCGCAAGCCATCAAGGAATTCATTCTTCAATGAGTCGTAACTGGTTCGCTCAATCAAACCGCTCGGAAACGCGAACGCCCAAAGTAGCGGGATCAACTCGAACTCGTGCTTAGCTGCACCGTCGATGAACCCGCCGCAGCAGAAGTTCGCACCGCGATACTTCTCGAACAGTTCCATCCCGCGCGCGAGCCCGATCCCGGTCTCAAAATCACGAACGACCGTTCGCCCGGCAGCGAACGTGCTGGTCTCGTGAAGAACACCTCCGGTGGCAATTCGCATCTCAAAAACTCCTGACAAAACGAGGTCGTTCAGGCTTTCCAGCCTGATCGGAACGCGCAACGGGCGACGATGTCTCACCGAGTCTGCCTAGAAAGGCTGACGTATTTCGGAATCGAAACCGCAACACGAGACTTCAAACAATCGTCACTCCCAAACCCCACTGAGCTTGCCTCAGTGGATTCAGGCTTTTGCACTACGATCAGTTCAATGGAAATGATTCGTCAGTCACGTAGTGCAAAAGCCCGCGAGCCATCGAGACAAGCTCGAAGGGGTCGCAAAGTTCAGGGCTATGTCACTTTCGCCGGGCGTTTGGGATCTTTGGTCAACGGCAACTTGACCGTCCGACCGGTCCACGCTGCTTGGTAGATCGCCAAAATGATCTCGACTGACTTACGTCCCTCAACGCCATCGACGAGCGGCTTCGTCCCGGTTTCGATCGACTTCAAAAAGTCTTTGAGTTGCAGCATGTGGCCGGTGTAGCTGATCGCTTTCGGATCGGCCGCTCCGCCGGTGCCGACGCTGCTGCTGAGTTTTTCAAAGAGCTTCGCGTCCTTGGCGGTCTTCTTCTCGAACTCCCACATCTTGAGGCTGTCTTGTTCGACGATGGCCGAGCCGGTTGAGCCGTGGATCTCGGTTCGTTTGAGCAAACCAGGAAACGCGGCGGTCGTCGCTTCGAGCACTCCCAGCGCGCCGTTCTTGAACTTCACGCAGGCGGCGGCCACGTCTTCAACTTCAATCCGATCGTGAGCCAGCAAGCCTGTCATGCCGTTGACCTCAGCCACTTCGCCCATGAACCAGTACAGCAGATCGACGTTGTGAATCGCTTGATTCATAAACGCTCCGCCGCCATCGAGTGCCCACGTCCCGCGCCAGCCACCTTGATCGTAGTACTGCTGAGTCCGCCACCATTTCACGTAGGTGTCACCAAGCGTCAGTCGCCCAAAGCGACCCGCGTCGATCGCCTCTTTGAGAGCAATGTTCGCTGGACTGAACCGTGACGGCATGATCGTGCAGATTTGGACTTTGTTTTTCGCCGCCGCATTGATGATCGCGTCACACCGAGCCAGCGTGATCTCCAGCGGCTTTTCGACAACGACGTGCTTCCCCGCCTTGCACGCGGCAACGGCCGGATCGCAGTGAGCACCGCTCGGCGTGCAGATCGTGACGATGTCAACCGCCGGATCGGCCAGCATGTCTTCCAGTTTGTCATACTTCTGACACTTGTTTGCGGCTGCAAATTTCTCCGCCGCCGCGCCAAAGTTATCGAAGCACGCAACGATCGTTGCTCCCTTGATTTGTGCAATCGCCAGCGCATGAAAATTGGCGATCATCCCGCAACCGACAATGCCGAATCCGAATTTCTGAGCCATAAGTTGTTCCTCTGTGGTTTTCCTCCGTGTTCTCTGTGTCTCTGTGTTCCAACTTGTTTTGAAACACAGAGGCACAGAGGGGCACAGAGGGGGACGATTCAATCGGTGATTTCCACACGGCAAAATTTCTTCTTGCCGACAAACAGCAACAAGCCACCCACGATCGAGATCGCCTGATCGTGAGCTTCGATCCGTACTTTGCCTTCGCCAAAGTACGCGCCCCCTTGAGCGATCGCGCGTCGCGCGTCGCTGGTGGTGGGGCACAGGCCGGTATCGACGAGCAACCGCGCGGCTTGAACAGCTCCGTCGGTCAACCTGCTGCTCGACACCTTCACGATGGGAATGTCCGTCGGCAACGCTCCTTCGCCGACTTCCTGCTGCCAGCGATTTGCGGCGGCATCGGCATCGGCGGCGGAATGATATTGTCCGATGACGGTTTCCCCCAAAGATATCTTCGCAGTCTTCGGATGTCCGGCGAGCAAGGCGTCGATCTCCGCCAGCGGGATGTCGGTCAGCAATTCAAAATACATCCGCATGACGGCGTCGGGCACCTGCATGAACTTCTTCATCATGTCGTACGGCGACTCGGAGATGCCGATGTAGTTGCCGAGGCTCTTCCCCATGCGGCGGACGCCGTCCAGGCCGACAAGGATCGGTGACATCACACCGATCTGCTGAGACAACTTTTGATCCGCCTGCAGGTCGCGAGCCAGCATGAAGCTGTAAAGCTGCTCGGTGCCACCGAGTTCGATGTCCGACTTAATGACGACCGAATCCCACGCCTGCATGATCGGGTAGAGGCATTCGTGCAAGAAAATCGGCGTCTCGGCGGCCAGGCGTTTGGCGAAGTCGTCGCGCGTCAGCAACTGCGCGATCGTGACCTTGCCGCAGAGCTGCAAGATGTCGGAGAACGACATCGCACTGAACCAGTCGCCATTGCGATGCACCTCGGCCTTCGACAAGTCGATCACCTTGCCGACCTGATTGAGGTAATCGACCGCATTCGCTTCGACTTCATCGGCCGTTAGCCGCTTGGCACGCGCGTGATCGCGTCCGCTGGGGTCGCCAACCAACGCCGTGTAATTCCCGATGATGATGACTGCCTGATGTCCCAGTTCCTGAAACTGCCGGATCTTTCGCAGCGGCACGGTGTGCCCCAGATGCACGTCAATCCCGGTCGGGTCGATGCCGTATTTCACGCGGAGCGGAGTATTCGTCTCACGGCTCTTGGTCAACTTTGTCGCCAGTTCGTTCTCCGGAACGATCTTCTCGACGCCACGACGGATAATGGCAAGCTGTTCTTCTACGGGTGCGAATGACATTGATCAGACCGAGCAATTAGTGAGGTTCAGGAGGAGTGAGGTGACGCAATCAAGGCGTCAAACGGATGAGGTCGTAAACTAACAGTGTCCAAGAACGCTCGCCAGCATCGCCATGTAACCCGAAGCGTCAGCGAGGGCGGGCGGTTCACAACGCCAGGAATTCGAGGTCTTGTAAAGCACTCGCCCTCGCTGACGCTTCGGGTTACTTTGCGGAACAAATTGAATTACCACCGTTCGATTGGCCCACTCGGCACCGGGATGTGCATCTCAGGTAACTCGCCTGTGCGATTTCCACCGATCGGGCCTTCGCTGGAGAGGCGAGCGAAATAGGCGTCGAGCTCTTCCTCATTGCGGATCAATTGAAATTCGTGACGCAAACTGGCTCGTACGTGCATCGCTTTCAGATACCAGTGAGCCATCTTGCGGAAGCCGATGATCGCTGATTCCGTTCCCCGCAGCGCTTCGCGATATCGAAACTGCCGCTGCATCAGTGCGAGCCGCTCATCAAAATTCCCCGGCGGGCTGAATGAGCCGGTTGTCTCCCACTCGACCAATTGCCGAAAGATCCACGGATTCGCGAGTGCTCCGCGGCCGATCGACACGCCGTGGCAACCGGTTTCACGCAACATCACCTCGGCGTCGGCCACCGTCCGGACATCGCCGTTGCCGATCACCGGAATCCGCTCGACCGCTTCGACCACTTGCCGAATGCCCGTCCGATCGACGCTCCCGGAAAACCCTTGAGCCCGCGTGCGGCCGTGAATGGCAATCGCGGCGACGCCAGCTTGCTCGAACTCACGCGCGAAAAACGGAGCGGTGATCTGCGTCGCGTCCCAGCCGAGTCGCATCTTGACCGTGACTGGAATCCGTACCGACTCGACGATCTTCCGCACGAGTCCAAGCGTTTCATCGGGTCGGCACATCATACTGGCTCCCGATCCGTGAGCCACAATGCGACGCACCGGACAGCCCATGTTGATGTCGATCGAATCGACGCCGCGAGCCTCCAGCATCTGTGCTGCCGAGCACATCGTGCCGACATCGCTGCCAAAAATCTGCACGGCGAACGGTAATTCAACCGGGCAGGTCTCGATCAACTCCAGCGTCTTCTTGCTCTGTTCAATCAACGCCCGTGCGTTGACCAAATCCGTCGTCGTCAGCCCCACGCCGCCGATCTCGTGCGTGATGCGACGAAACGGCAAGTTCGTAAACCCGGCCAACGGAGACAGCAAATACCGCGAGCGCAATCGCAACGCCCCATAACTCACCGCCGGTGGAAACACCGGGCGAGGAACGCTTTCGTTTTTCATTTCCAAAGGCAAAGTAGACATTTCCAAATCGCAGGCTTCTTGTTGGCCGAGGAGAATCGCTTAGGACCGGCGTATCAATAAGTGTCGTCTTTAGCTCCGCGAAAGAACGCCCATTCGCGGAGCGAAAGGCGACACTTGTTTCTGCGCCGATCCTTAGGCCATCTGCACTTCAACGGGAATCTGAATGGCGTCTGCTCGTTGC
Organism: Planctomyces sp.; assembly: GCA_031387195.1. Classification (GTDB taxonomy): domain Bacteria; phylum Planctomycetota; class Planctomycetia; order Planctomycetales; family Planctomycetaceae; genus SXKJ01. Next base: position 5,324 of record JANNDA010001219.1, read on the forward strand.
TTCGCATTCAAAAATTCAGCCGCTCAAATCCGATGACCCGACCACGACGATCCTTCACGAGAATGACGTCATCGTCGGTCTCCTGACACATCACTTCCTTGAGTGGGTCATCAAACCAGACACTCAGGGTGTTCCCTTCGCGATCAAAATGAATTCTTACTTTGTCCACAATTCGCGGCCTTTCTTCGGTTCGCTCAAAACGGAAACGTCTCATCCAGCGGCGATGCCGACAACTCGACTAAGAAACTGGCAAAGCGTTCGGCGACGGTTTCGAGAAACTGGCGGCCCTTCTCCGGAGTCGCGCAATGCGGATTGCCCGATCCGCTGTTCGTGGTCAGCAAGTGCCACGGGCGAGTGATCGAGACCCAGCCTTTGTTGATCGCGTCGAATCGAGACTTCGCCACCGAGCCGTCATCCGCTAGCAACTTGCCAGTCGTGGGGTCTGTCGCCACGAGATGCGGCTTCAAAAACTGAATCAGCGATGTCTCCGCCTCACCAGCGTGATCATCGGGGTTCGTGAATATCTCCTTCGCCACATCCGCTGACATGCCGCGATACCACTCGCACAGGAAGACCTTCACCGGCGTCTTGTCAGCCAGTTCGCGGAGCACCGGTTTGAAATCGTTTCCGCCGTGACTGTTCAGGATCACCAGTTTCATCACCTTGTGCTTCGCCAGCGAATCGACGATGTCGGAGATGACTCGCCCCAGCGTCGATGGGTTGACGTTCATCGCCATCGAGAACTCCATCATGTTGGTCTCGGTGCCGTAAGGCATCGGCGGCAACATGACCACCTTCGCACCGCGCTGCCACGCTTTCTCACACGCGAGTGACCCGAATGCTTCCGCCTCGAAGACATCAGTCCCATACGGCAGATGCAAGTTGTGCGGCTCAGTCGCCCCCATCGGCAGCACGGCCACTTGGTACGGGTTTTCTTTCACGTAGCCGTAGTTGATTTCACTGAGCAGCCACGGACGCGGAGCGGGTTGAGTCATTTGAGAGTTGATCCTGTTGTGAGTTGTTGTCATTCAAAAGTCATTCAGGCGAGCGGGGCGGCGTCAGCCCCCCGGTGAATTCGCGGCAGGACTGAATTCCAACC
>JANNDA010001266.1:0-4440 GCA_031387195.1 Planctomyces sp.
CCTTTGAATGCGAACTCGAATTCACGCGCCGCGTTGGAGACAGCGGTTTCAACGTGAACCTTCCGACGAAAGTTGGGGAGTGTCCCTTGCTCTTCGATCCTACGGGTACCAGCGGAGCGTTTCTCGGATCAAGAACGAAAGGTGTGCAGTTGAAGGCGGGAGCGCAGTTGGTGACGGGGCAGCGCGCGACGAGTCGCGTGGAAGTCCGTCGTCAACAGGACGCCGATCATGTGTCCGTCGCCTTCAACGGCGCGGCCATCGGAGAATGGACCGGCGACCGCGCCGCGATTTCGTATTCGTATCGCGAAGGCTTTCCCCACGACCGCCGAGTGAGCCTGTGGATTCATCCGGGCGGCAACGAATTCGTGTTCCATCGCATTCGCGTCCGGATGCTCGACGGCGGTACGGCCGAGACGCTGCGCCCCATTCCAATCGCCGCGCCGTCCACCGCCACGCCGTCTTCGATTGCCCCGTTCGTGGAAGCAGACATCAAGCGGATCGCGGCCCTGTCCGCCGCCGATCAGATCGAGGAAATCCGTAAGGAGCTGATGAAACGCAACCCCGGCTTCGACGGCAAGGCGGAGCACAAGATCGAGAACGGCGTCGTCACCGAACTGCAGCTCATCACCGATGAGATCATCGACATCTCGCCAGTGCGGGCGTTGCAGGGGCTAGTTTCATTGAATCTCAGCGCGACACCTCTGCCAGGAAGAAGAGGGAAACTGTCCGACATTTCGCCTCTGGGGGGCCTGCCTCTGACTCACCTGGACCTGTGTTGCACGGAGGTGACCAATATCGAGGTTGTGAAGGCGATGCCGCTGAAGCACCTGAGCCTCGACCGTGCTCCTGTCACCGATCTGTCCCCACTGACGGGCAAGGTTCTCAAGTCTCTCCACTTCGGTGGAACGAAAGTCAAGAGCCTGAGCGAGGTCCCCATTGCTAGCAGCGAAGTCATCCATTGCCATCTGTTACAGATTTCCGACAAGGCCGAGTTGCAGCGATTGGGAGTCCGGTTTCTCGATCTCTGGGGCGTCCCTGCCACGGTGGACCCGGAGCGTCTGCGTGCGCTGAAGCCGCCGCTGTCGCGAGTCAACGGCAAGCCGCTCGAAGAGTTCTTGAAGGACATCGAGGCGGCGGTCGCGCCCACCGTCCATGACACCTAGCTCAAGGCCGCCGCTCTGCAGCCTCGCGACCAGTACGCGGCGGCGTTGCCCGCCGCCGTAAAGATCGAGGCAGTCCGCCCGGAATGTTGCCGTAGCTACACACTGTGTTATGTAGCCATCACGCTCGCCGGTAGGTCCGATGAGCGACCGACTATTTCGGCATGGGCAGCACGATCAAGGCGTTCTCTGCGAACGTGGCCTCGGCCGCTTTGCCGTTGATCTTGTATTGGATTTTCAATTGCTTGACGGTGCTCGGAGCCGGGTCACCACCGAAGCTGGCGTTGTAGCCGTCCGCGGCCAGCGTGATCAGCGGCTGGTCAGTCACCTGTTTTTGGACGATGGCTGTGACATCTTTTTGCGTCGCTCCGGAACCGTATTCGGCTTTGATGATTTCCACTTTCACTTTCTCGAAGCCGGCGTTGTTGAGTTGTTCGCTGACATTGATTCCCTTCGCACCGAGCTTTTGGGCGACAAGCAGCGTGGTTTGAGTGGCGTCGTCTTTCAGGTCGGTGATCTTCATGAGCTTGATCGCCAACTTGAGTGTCTCGACGCTGGGTTGGATGCGGCAGACATCCAGAATCAGTTTTTGTTCGGCCGGCTCTTTGCAGAGGTCGAACGCCTTTTGGCACATGTCGGCTCGTTGTTCGTCGGGCATGGCGAAGCGGCGGGCGAGACTGATGTAACCTTTCAACCCACGGCTGCGGAACTGAGCGGCCGGAGCAGTCTTGGCCAAGTCGAGCAGAACCGGTGCGGCATCCAGACTGGCCCATTTGCCGAGAACTCGGCTGCCGGCATCTTGAAGTTGTGGGCTAGCGCTCTTGGCCGCTGCGCCGAGCGTCTTCAACGCTTTCTCGCCACCGACATCGCCGAGGATCTCGAGCAGCAAAACCTTTGAGGCGGCGGGAGCTTTATCGAGGGCGATTGTGAGTTCGGTCGCACAGGCTTCGCGATCGGGCATGCGGACGCACGCGGTCTTCAACGCTTGTTGGGCGGTGGCGGCATCATCGGCGTTCTTGGTGCTGATCGCCTGCGAGATCAGCACGTTGAGGTTCTTCAGCGACACCGTTTCTCCGAGCGCGAGCAGCGCGGCTTGGCGGATGTTTTTATCGGAGTTGTCGAGGGCCTTGAGCAACGCGGGAGTCGCTTCGATCCGTCGTTGGCCAACCAGTTCGATCAGCAGCGGATACGTTTTGCCTTTGGCGTTCGGGAGCATCGCTGCGATTTGCGAATTGATTTTGTCGCCCGGCAGATCGGCGAGCGTCGCTTTCGCGGCGAGGGCCAAGTCTTCGTCGGTATCGACGGCGGTCTCCAGCAGAGCAGACAGAGACGAAGCATCGCCGACTTGGCTGAGGGCTTTGATCGCGGCCAAGCGAACGGGCTTCGGGCCACTGACAGCAGCTTTCGACACTGCTGAGACGACGACCGTTTCCTTGCGGTCGGCCATTGCGTGGATAATCAGCGCCGCGTGTTCTGGCGTCGCCTTGGCCAATTCGGCTGCCAGAGCCTTATCGACTTCGCTACCGGGAAATTCGCGAGCGACGAACAACGCGACCTCAAACAACTTCTTGTCGGTCGATCGCAATTGTTCGAGCAGCAGCGGAATCCCCTCGTCCTTTCGAGCAAGGATTGCTCCGCGAGTCGCTTCGACGATCCGTTGCTTGGGGAGTTCTGTCTTGCGGACTTCGTCATACAGCGCGACCGCGTCAGTGGACTTTCCATCAGCGAGTAGTCGCTCAGCACACAGCACACAGCCCTCGGCAGCGGCCGATCGGACTTTGGCGGGACCGCTCGTCATCGCGGCTCGAAGTGTTTTTGCGGACGCTGCGTTCCCGATGCGACCCAATGCGATTGCTGCGGCTGACGCGACTTCTTCGTCCTTGTCGCTCAATCGCTTGGTCAACACTTCCACCGAGCCTGCATCGCGGCGGACACCGATCGAATTCAGCACGCCGACCAACAGGTTTCCTTCAAGCGACTCGGATGCCTTCCGCAACGCTTCATCCGATGCTGATCCCGGAATCGCTTCCAGAGCGATCCGAGACCATGAGGCCAATTGCGGATCGGACAGCAGCTTCGCCAAATCGCCAACCGCTTCGCTGGAACCGTCGATCGCCAGCTTCTTGCAAGCAATCGCCTTGTCCTGCGGCGGTGCGTCCGAGCGAAGAACCGCAATCAGTTCCTTTTCTTTTTCCGGCGAGATCTTGAAGCCGTCTGCGGCACGGGCCGACGTGACGGCCAGCAACATCAAGGTGGCGACAAAAACAGAGCGAGCGAATCGTTGAGTGAGAAGCATGGTTTCGGTCCTGATCGTTGAGGACGATGTGATTGAAAATAGGGCGGCCACTCTTGGCCGTCGAAGCGGAGACGGGCAAGAGTGCCCGTCCTACGAATTACAGTCGCCACGGTTCACGCAGAGCTTCGGAGCGCATGCGGTTGGCTTGTTCGTCGTCGATGAACATGTTGGTCTTGTTGTCGTATTTGACTTGCCGATTGAGGTACAGCGCGACGTTCGCCGCGTGGCAAGCGATATGAGCATTGCAGGCCGCGAGGGCGTTTGTCTTCGGTTGCGACCGAGACTTCACGCAGTCGAGGAAATCGCGAACGTGGAACGTCGCCGGATAGCCGCCGATCTCCAGAACCGTTCGCCCCGCGAGCAGCTCTGGTGAACTCAGCACCATCTTGCCGCTGTCGCCCGCTTCGACCCAGCCGGTCTCGCCCTCAAACCGTACCGGGCACGAGCCGAGCGGAATCCAATCCTTCTCGCGGAAGATCAACTCGGCACCGTTCTCGTACTTCGCGACGAGGTGGCCATCCTGCGGCGGGTTGTATTCGATCGGCGGTTCGCAATCGCCCATCGCCCACTGGCAGAGGTCCACGCAATGCGAGCCCCATTCGAGCACGCCGCCGGCACCGAACGCACCGATGAACCCGCCGCCCTTTTCAAAGTTGAACCCGTTCAGCAGAGCCTTGTTGTACGGTCGATAGGCCGCCGGGCCGAGGTAAGTGTCCCAGTCAACCTCTTCCTTCTTAGGCTCCTCTTCGGCGGGGAGCCAACCGCTCTCCATCGCCTTCATTCCAGCCGGATGAGCAAACACCTTTTTCAGCTTGCCGAGCTTCCCCGTCCGAGCGAGCTCGCACGCAAACGCGAAGTGCGGCAGGTTGCGACGTTGCGTCCCTGCTTGAAAAATTCGCCCGGTGCGTTTGATCGTGTCCCGCAGGATCAGGCTCTGGTCGATGTTCTTCGTGCAAGGCTTCTCGCAATAAATGTCCTTACCCG
>JANNDA010001295.1:0-1826 GCA_031387195.1 Planctomyces sp.
ATTCTCATCGCCTTGGCGGGACTCGCGGCGGAAGCTCGCCACACGGGTCAATACGTTTGGGAGGGGGCCGCTCAAGACCTGCGAAATGTTCGACGTCTGGCAACACAACGCGCGGGCGAACGTCAAGCCGATCGTTTGCAGCGGCGACTGTTGGCCAAAGTCGAACATCTGCTCTCTCAAGCTGAAATCTGGCACGCGGTCAGATTGATCGCGACGGAGTTACTCCGTTGTGAAACGCTCAGCGGTCGAGCAGCTTTGCATCTGTTTGAACAAAGGAAAGCTGATGCTGACGATCTACGTTGATGCCGATGCCTGCCCGGTCAAGGACGAGATCTATCGCGTGGCACGCCGCTATTCGATGGCGGTGATCGTGGTGGCGAACACGTCCATGTGGGTGCCGACGAACAAGCTGATTCAATTGGTCGTCCGCACCGAAGTGGGACTCGACATCGTGGATGATTGGATCGCCGAACAATGCGGTCTCGGCGATATCGTGGTCACGTCCGACATCCCACTGGCCGCTCGCTGCGTCGAGAAGAAGGCGCGAGTGATCGGTCCTAAAGGTCGTGAATTCTCTGAGGCTGATATCGGCGAGACGCTCGCCATGCGTGACCTCTTGGACGGGCTCCGTCAAACCGGAGCGATCACCGGCGGACCCGCCCCGATGACCTCCAAAGATAGTTCGCGATTCCTGTCCAAGCTCGACGAGCTCATCAACGCCCTGCGACGAACCCACGCTGCCAAGTCGTCAGGAATTGAAGCCTGCTGACACTCACCGATTCCAGGTGCGGTGAAGGTCGCCCGTCCCCAATGACCCTGGTTGGTGGAGCCATGACTGACGGCCGCAGAAAATCGCCGCATAGCTTCCAATCATCGCTCCACCGACACGGGGCCATTGGGGGCAACGCCGTTAAGGATTTTGAGGCCGGAAAATACAAGCCCGAAGCGCCAGCGAGTGCGTGTCTTCAACCGTCAATGGATGCACTCTTGTATTGCCGCGAATTTCGCTGAGTTCAAATCCTTAACGGCGTTGCATTGGGGGGTTGTGTCAATGTCTCCCGCGTTCGGTCTAGCAACAGTCTATCGCCAATGCGTTCGCGGCGACGAAAGCGTGCAGTTCTGTTGCATTGAAAACTCCGGTCGTCGCGCCTGTCGATTGTACGCAACTGGCACCGAGGGCGCTCCCCAGTCGCACGCACTGAAGCGTGTCGGCTCCGTGCAGCAAGCCATGAATATAACCCGCCACGAAGGCGTCGCCGCTCCCCGTGCCATCGACGAACGGCACTCGATGGGCGTCCGCTTCGTAGCGGCCGTCAGCGGTCACGATCACACAACCACCTCCACCGCGAGTGATGATCGAAGTCCGCACTCCTGCCGCATGAAATGTTTCGGCCTGTCGCCAAGGATCGGATTCGCCGGTGATCAGTTTCGCTTCGTCTTCGTTGGGCATGAAGATGTCCGTCAACGCGAGCACCGGTTTCAACCGCGGCCAGTAGTCTCCCGGGCCGGGGATGACCACATCCAACAGCGTGGTCACTCCAGCATCGCGCGCCGTTTGAAACAATCGCACGACGTTTTCAATCGGCGGATTATCTGCCAGCAAGTAACCACCGAGAAACAACACGCGACAATCACGGACCATCTCTGGCGTGACTTGGCTCGCATCGAATTCCGCGTTGGCACCGACCGCGTGAATGAACCGGCGATCTTCTCCTTCCACGTTGACGATCAACGATTGCGCGGTCTGGCTCGTTGCCGACTCGCACAGTAAACGGCAATCAACTCCGGCCGCTTCCAAACACTCGCGCACGTGCCGACCGAAGACG
>JANNDA010001300.1:0-5303 GCA_031387195.1 Planctomyces sp.
CTCGGCCGAGATGACGCCGGACTCCACCTTGCCGTCTTTGGTCACGACGGCGTAGGCGAAGTAGTTGGCGTCGATGGCTTTGTTGGGGTCGAGGATGTCCAGCAGGAGTTGTTCGGGTTTCTTCGTGCGGGTGTCGGAGATGTCCGGTGCGACGTTGACTCCGACGTTGTCGACGCGGTGGCAGGTCGAGCAATTCTTGACGAACACCTCGCGTCCGCGTTTCGGATCGGCGGTGAGAGCCAGGGCGGGTCGGTAGGCGTCGAGCACCTCGTGCCGGCTGGCGGGAGCCGCGGCGGCCAGCACGGTCTTGGCTCGCTCGCGGAGGGTCTCGTCCTTGGCCTGCGTCAGTTGGTTGACTCGCACCGGGTCCAGCTCGGTGGCGGCGATCTGCCCTTGCTCGATGGCCTCCAGCAACCGCAGTTGCCGCTCCTTCGACGCGAACAACGCCGCCAAGATCGCCCGACGAATCGCGGGGGTTTCGGAGCGATAACGTTCGATGAGCCAAGCATCGACTTCGGGCTGATGGAACGATGCGAATGACTCGATTGCAGCGAGTCGCATCGCTTGATCGTTGCCTGTCTCCGCGATGGACTTGATCGGACCATTGACCTTGTCGAACCGACCGAATCTCAGGAGGCGCAGTGCGAGCGAGTCGAAATACAAATCCGGTTCGTGTTGATGGTTTGCAAGTCGCCGAGCCGCGCCATCAACAATTCTGTCGAGAGCATTTCGAGCCTCCAAAGAAAGCGATCTTCGCTCGGACTCGAAAGAACGTCCCTTCCGAGCAAGCGCCGCATTGGTCCCGCGAAGGCCGTGATCTGCCAGTGCTGAGCCATACCCAGAACCATCGGCGTAGCTCGCGATCGTTTCAACGATTCGACTGAGCATTTCCAGTGACTCCCGTAATTCTTCTGGAGTCGAAACGCTCCACGTTCGAGCAATCACCTGTTCGCAGAGCATTGCTGTGAAGCGACCTCTCGCGTCAACCCAATCCGGGAACTGCTTTTCTCTGGGATCACCGTCATTCCCTAAAAGACTCACGCATGGACTTCGATCAAACACCATTTCCAATACCGAAATTGGATTCGTGTGCAGCGAACCGATGACTGCAAGCTGCGTCCAACGATCATCCGCATCACGGCATCCGCAAGCAGCCAGTACAGTCGCAAGGTCGTGGTCGTCGTCGTCGTCAAACCGGAGAGCTTGGATGACTCGGAATCGAACCAATGCGCTCTTATCTTGCAGCAAAGTCTTGAGCACATTTTGCGGACGTCGCCAGCCATCGAAGTTGCCATCTCCAACCAACTGCTGCCAAGAACGTGAGGTGGCGACGACCGCCTCGGCACGCAAACGGTCATCGTTGCTCACCAATCCGTTGATTGCCGTTGATTCAGAAAGCCGCAGCCCAATCGCGCGGAGAGCGAGAATCTTGGCTTCGTTTGTGATTGGAAGAACTTCGGTGCTGGCCGATTGGTGTGCTGCTCCTTCAATAGCTACTCGCGAGGCCGTTGTCCGATGCCAGCCGTTGGACGAGTTGAAGCTCGCATTGAGATTGGCGACGGAGACGACGGACTCACGCTTCAGTCGTTCAACCTTTTTCGTTTCGACAGGCGAGCCGCCCGTCGCTACGGGCCGGATGCGATAGATGCGTCCCTTGTCGTTTCCGAGCCAGGTGTCGGGGCGTTTTTTGAGTTCGTCGGGAACCCATTCGGGGTGCTCGATCACGGCGCGGTACATGTCCACGACGTACAACGCTCCGTCCGGGCCGTTTTGCAGATCGACCGGCCGGAACCAGTCGTCACGCGACGCGAGGAATTCCGCCTCGTGGGTTAGGCTTCCAGCCTGACGTTGTTCGGAGGGTTTGTTTTCTGATGGCTTAGTGGAAGCGGCGGGAGCGGCAGGCTGGAAGCCTACCCCACGGTGCGACTTGAACGTCACGCCGTCGGGTTCGAGGATCGCTCGCTGGACGAGGTTGCCGGTTGGCTCGCAAACAAAAACGTTGCCGCGAAATTCTTCCGGCAGCCAGTCGCCGGTGTAGACCGTCACGCCGCACGCGGCCGTGAACGTCCCCGCGTGCAGGTTGCTCGTCGTCCACGCCGAGGTCAGCGGAAAGACTTGGTTCTTGTCGTCCGCCGGAATCACGTCGTGGACCACCGCCGGAAACGCGACGTGCGGACAACGCTTAATAAAATCCTCTTCAAAGATCACATGCCGGCAGGGATGCCGGTTGTCGCACACGAACCGATTCCCCCACGCATCAAACGTCATCCCGAATTGCCCGTTGCCAGAGATCGCCTCGTACCGCCCGGTGAGCGGATCGAATTTGAAGTCGCGTCCGGTGAGCGAGACGGGCTGCGGGTCCGGAGGTTGGGCACTCTTGCCCGACTTTTCTTTTTTTGGCTCGCCGGATGGTCGGGCAGGAGTGCCCAACCTACTTGGCCAATCCTTCTTCACTGCGATGACGTTCCCGCCGCGCAAGCCGTTGGCGACGTAGATCCAGCCATCGGGGCCGAACGTCGGATGATTGGCTCGCAGTTGCGGGTTCGATTCGGCGAAGCCGGTGAACCAAGTTTCGCGCATGTCGGCCTTGTGATCGCCATCGGTGTCTTTGAAGTACGCGACCTCGCCGGCCAGCGTCACGACGACTCCGCCGTCCCACGGTTGCACGCCGGTCGCGAACAGCAGCTTGTCGGCAAAGACGTGAGCAGTCTCGTAGCGGCCATCACCATCTTTGTCTTCGAGCAGTTTGATTCGCGACAGCGGCGGCTGCCCCGGTTCGGGACCGGTCGGGTAGTCGCTCATTTCGACGACCCATAGCCGACCGTGCTCGTCAAACTGGATCGCGACCGGGTCGATCACTTCCGGCTCGGCGGCGACGATTTCGATTTGCAAGTTCGGATCAGCCAGGACGAAGTGCTTCAACGACTCTTCCGGCGAGAGCGGACCTTTGACAACTGCGGACTTCGCGGCGGTTGAGACCTCTTGAGCAACAATCTCCGTCACAAACACGAGGGTCATCAACAGGAACACGATCGGACGCATGTTCTTTTCCCTTTTGGCCGTCAGGAACTCGGAGCGAAATATTGGAGCGGCAAATGTAAGAACTACGACGCCGGTCGTTTGGCCAACATCTCGACCACCCAGGCTTGTTGTGTTTCGCTGAGTGTGGGTTCGATCGGTTTGGTGTAGTTCAAAGCGTAGTCGTAACCAGCTCGGTCGTAGGTCGTGTCGAAGATTGCTTGCAGGTCAAGCGAGACATCAGGATCTCCTTCGGCCAGCGGGATCGGAATCGCTGGCAGCCGTCGTTCGAGCGGCCACGAATAGACCTCGATCGTCGGCCGACGTTCGGCTCGTGTCACGAAGGCGTAGTAGTCCCCCTTCGGCAACCGTTCGATGGTCGGCAATCGTTTGCCTCCTCGCAACAGGTCGATCTCAACGAGATTCGCCTCGCTATGCAGCACCGCGTTGCGCTTATTGAGATACTCCGTGCGACCGTCGTGCGAGAGTTTGTTGGTGGGAGAAAGAAGCTCAATGACCGTCACGACGTCGTTATCCTCGCGCGAGCGAACGACCAAATAGATTTCCTCCATAGGATCGATTGCCGGCAGCGTCAGTAGAGCTGGTTCCGTCTCGACGGCGACAGCTCCATCGGTTGTTTCCAGACACCCAGTGTTCTGCACGACTAACAAGTCCGGCGCGATGATCCGCAGCAAGTCACCATCCTCTCTCGCCAAATAGACATTCGCTTCTATATCAACGACGTACCGCGGTCGCACGGCCGCCGTCAGTGCCGCACCGAGATTGGGTATGAACGTGGAATGGAAACTTCTCCATTTTTGTTCTTCGATAAACGGGTCCATTCCGGGAAATGGCGAAGGCATGATTGGTTCCTTGAAAACCGACTGAAATGCACGGCCTTGTCTGGTAACTGCTAACTGCGATGGCATGCGAATGCTACCACGGCGAGCGGATGAAGAAACCTCCCGGTTGGCGGCGGATCAGGCGTTTCATTTCGAGGACGGTTAGCGTGGCCAAGACCTGTGACGGCTCCAGTAGGCTGCTGGCGATAATCTCGTCTTGCAAGATCGGCTCGGTGGTAATGAGGTTGAGCACATGACGTTCGATCTCGTTGAGCGACAACTCGCGCAGGCTCTGAACGGTCTCCGCGCCGTCGGTCGTGACAGAGATCGGCTTCGTGAGCGGGCCGATCGCGGCGAGGATGTCATCGACGTGACGGATCAAAGTGACTCCGTCGCGGATCAGATCGTGACAACCTTCGCTGGCGAGACTGTCGATGCGGCCGGGGACGGCGAGCACTTCGCGGCCCTGCTCCATTGCATGTCGAGCGGTGTGCAACGCGCCGCTGCTGCGTCCCGCTTCGATCACGACAACGGCCACACTCAGGCCGCTGATGATGCGATTGCGTTGCGGAAAATGTCCCGCGTGCGGTGTTTGGTGCAGCTTGAATTCGGAGAGTACCGCTCCGCTGGCCGCGATCTGCTTGGCTAATTCCTGATGCTCCGGCGGATAAACTTCGGCCAGCCCGGTCCCCATCACGGCAATCGTCCGCCCGCCGGCCGCGAGTGCTCCTTGATGCGCGGCCGCATCGACACCGCGAGCGAGTCCGCTGATGACCGTGACTCCCGCGCGAGCCAGTGCATTCGCGAATTTTTCCGCCTGCTGTTTGCCATACACCGTGCAGCGTCGCGAGCCGACAATCGCGACGGCCAGTTCGTCCTGCGGCAAGATGTTTCCGTGGCAGTACAACAACAGCGGCGGATCGCAGATGCGAGCAATCGCTTTCGGGTAATCGGCGGTGTTTCGTCGCAGCAACCGAACGCCAAGCTTCCTCACCTCCGCGAGTTCGGTTTCTGCATCACGTCCCAGCTTCGCTGCGGCCAGCGACATGGCGATCCTCGGCCCGATCCCTTCGACCTGTTGCCATTGCTCGCTCGTGGCACGGAGTACCGCTTGTGGCGAGCCAAAGTAATCCAACAGAAGCTGCGAATGTCGCGGCCCGATGCCGGGAACAAGGTGCATCCGCAGCGAATCGAGAAGTTCTTCGTCCTCAGCGTTCGTGTCGGACATGAAACAACTCCGGCCTGTTATTCGTAGAATTGACTGACCTCAAACAAGCGATGCCATCCTGCCCCCACCGAGCCATCGAGTGACGTCGCGCAGTGGTTGTGTTCGCCCCACGCGTGGCCGTGGTAAGGAAGTGGTCCGAAATGACTTCTCGATGTCTTGCTAGCACGACGCGCAAGCGAGTGGTTCGGGCCACCACCACTCGCTTGCGCGTCGTG
>JANNDA010001301.1:0-7690 GCA_031387195.1 Planctomyces sp.
AGTCGGACTGCGTCGTCGTCGTGTTGTATTCGAGGAACCGATCGAACTTATCGACCACCGTTGTGTAGATCAGTTCCAGTACATGCACGACCTGTTCGGTCTCGATCACTCTCTGCTCCAGATCCTCAAGCAGCGGAATTGGACGCAACGGGTCAGCCGATTCAGCAAGGAAGTTGAGGAACCACGGAATGCCGTTGTGCAGGATTGCTCGCACGTTGCCCAGCGTCAGCATCTTGGCGTGAAACAACTCCGCGCCGTACTTGGTGATGAAGTCGCGGACCTCATTCCAAATGTTGTCCCGCTTCATACTCTCGACAGCGGAGAGTCGCATCGTCTGGCTGTGCGAAACCCATTCTTCAACGAACGGCTTCAACAGATTGTGCAGCAGTTCGACCAGCTTTTCTTGCGGGAACTTGCCGTCGTCCCAAGCAGAAGCCGACCGCAACAACGACTCGATCGTCGAACGGACTGCCGTGCGGAAGAGGCGATCAAACTCCGTGACCGCCATCTCTCCGGGCCGCGAGGCTTTCTCCATGCGATGCGCGGTTCGCAACAGATGCCAGCACTCTTTCATCAGTCCGAGTCGCGGAAGCTGCGTCAGCAAAAAGCGGATGTCCGATTGCAACAACCGCGCGGCCAGGACTTGCTTCGGATGCCCGCCAACATCCAGCGGCACGTACAACAACGGCTTGCGGGCGAGCGTCGTCAGCAAGCCCGGCAACGTCACGCGAACTTCATCGACATCGCCACGTAAGACGCTGCGATACAGCGCGGTCATGTGCAAATCTTCGGAGGCCGCTTTCGATTTTTTGCGACTGTCGCTGCCAGGGAGAAAGCAGCTCAGGCCCCGTTCGCCGATCCGACAGGCGAGCTGTGCGGCAATGACCGTCTGCACCATATAAAGCTTCATCTGCAACTGCATGTCGTATTCGACGTTCGAGTCGTGATCGCCCGACGGCGTCGCAATCTCGAAATCCCACAGCGTGCCCATGAGTTTTCGCAGGCCATTTTGCATCTCACCCAGATGCTTCAACCAATTGGAGATAATCGCTTGAGGATCTTCGATGTCGGGACGCCGTGCTTCTTTCGGTGACTTCTCCAAACCGGCGGGAGGATTCCGCATCAAGTACCCGACTGCCATCTGCCATAACTGAGCCAGAGTGACCAGGAACTTGAGTTGCGGTTCGATGTACTTGCTGACGAATTCCAACTCGGTCGGGCCCGACGAGCCGCCCCCCTCCTCCATCAACTCGCCGCTGACTCCGTCATCCGCGCTGTCTCGAAACGTGACGTCCTCGTAGGCACTGCGGAACAGGGCGTCTTCGTCATCCTCATCGTCTTCTGCGTCCAGCAGTCCACCGTCATTGTCATCGAACATCTCATCGTCGCGCGACGGAGCATTATCCTTCGGCTTCTTCTTTTTCTTCGGGACTACGTCAGCCAAGTTGTCCAAACTGGGAACCGTCCAGAACTCCCCGGCGTTGACTTCCAGATACGCAAAGAACCGCCGAATGAGCGGCCATTGATCGGGGACCGTCGCACCTTCCGGAACGTCGGTGACGCGCATCATCCACTCGGTCAGCAGCATTGGCAGCGAGTGCTGTCCCGACTCAATGCCGACCTCTTCGTTCTGGCTGAGCCACTGCATCAGCAACGCCATCGCCGCCACGAAATCTTGTTTTTCCAACAAGGCTTTCACAACCAGCGCGTATGACTTCGCGGAAGTGAAGCGATCGATATGCCGCCGCCAAAAACTGACATCGCCGGCCTCTTCTCCAGCGGCACGCCATTCGGCCAAGACTTCCGCGACATGCGTCGCTGACTCCCAACTCTCAATGCCGGCCACATGCGGCATGTCTTCGACCGTCACACTGGCGAACTGATCCCAGTACTCGGCGAACGTGTGAAAGCACGCGCCCAGCCGCCGCGTCAGTTCGCGATCGCCTTGTGCTGCTGATTCACCCAACGCACGCGAATAGACCGACAGGTATTGCTCGACGATCGTCAACAATTCTTCCAACCGCTGATCCGGAATGCTGTCTTCCCGCGACGAGAACAGCGGAAACTGTCCTTGAAAACCGAGGATATTCCACGGGTCAGGAAACGCTCCGCATTCGATCCCGCGTTTGAAGTGATCTTCGATTTCCGAGATCAAAGAGACTGCCGGCAGAAGTTGGCTCGAACTGAGATGTCGATGCGCGGCCGTGATCCGCCAGTGAATCTCGCTGGAGAATCTCGCCGCGACAGACGGAATGACCGCCGCTGTCGCACGAGCGGCTTCCGGTCGTCCAAGCTGAGCGTACAACTGCGCGAGGTGCCGATACTGAATCTGTCGCGACCCGTAATTCGCCAAATACAAATTGAGCGACTGCCGCACATGACCGAACGGCTGCTGAGTTTTCTTCGCCGCCGCCGCGAGTCGTTGAGCCCGCTCCCCCTTCGCGTCTTCCAACAGCCGTTCGTAAAACGCATCACGTTGTCGAGCCACCTTCGGCAGCAGCGACGTGAGCGTGACCGTCGAGTCATGCGTTTCCGGCCCGGCTCCACTGATTGCCGACGCCATCAGCATCGTGCCGCACAACACGGACGCTGCATCGAACAATGATTCTTCCGGAGATTGTTCGGTCTGCTCGGCGATCCAGTGCAGCAATGAATCGAGAATGATTTTCCGCAGGATGAACCGGCGGAAGTCACCCTTGTTGTCGATGAAGTGCGGGTCCCATTCGCCGAACATGTAATTCGTGCGTTTGTAAACCGGATGGTTGTGGTCGTGAGCCCGCACGTCGCACGCGATCTCATCCATGTGATTCGGATCGAAATACGCGTTTTGCAACAGGTTTGCCGGCACCCCTTGAAACAGCTCGAGTGTCTTCGCAATCAGCTCAGCATACGGACCTTTTCCCGGCCCAATACCGCGAATGTAAATCGGCACCGGCCGAAATCGCTCGCGCGGATACGGCTCCATCTTCGTGTTGCTCTCCAGCACGGCGACCGGTCGAAAGCCCACGAAATCGTTGAGGAAATCCAGCGATCCGCGCACGATCCGCTCGGTCTCCTCCCACGGAGCACCTTGACCAAGCACTGCCTCAAACAGCCGCGTCAAAAACATCGGCTGCTGAAAGTCAGCATCATGGAGGTGAAACAACAAATCAGAATGATGCAGGCGGTATGCGGGCCAAAGCTCGTTGAAGGTCAGATGCAAAACTGTTCGGGCTTGTGCCGAATCAAGAAACGCCGCCGATGACATTTCCAATTCTTGAAGCCGGGCCAACAACTGAGCGTGCAACGTCTCCCACGGCCTCTCGGCTCCCCAATCGGGGTGACACCGATTGAGCCGATCTTGAAATTTCACATCCGGCTTGCCACCGGAGAAATTCAGATAACCGAGAATCTCTTGCAGCGCAGTGGCCTGAGAACCCACCGCGACAACGGCTGGGTTTGCTGCGCTGACGGTTTCGGAAGGACCGCGCACGAACTCCGATGACGGAGTCGGCTGATCGTCCGACGACGCTTTGCCGGTTCGCTGACTACCCGACATAAAGTGATTCCGCTCCCTGCGTAACGATCCGTGATGAGAACCCCGCACAGCCACGGCAGTTAAGCATCCCCATTGAGGATTGGGAAGCCAGCGTCGGTTGTTTCGGCGAATCCGCCGACCTGGTGCAGTTGAATCTGATTGCGACCGGCACGCTTCGCGGCGTACAGCGCATTATCCGCTCGCTGAATCAGTCCTTCGGCGATTTCGGTTTCGTCCACTTCGGCCACTCCGATGCTGATGGTGACACGAACTGGCCCCTCTTTGAGCGTGATCACTTCGGCTTCAATCGCCGCTCGAACACGTTCCGCTCCCGCAGCCGCTTGGGCGAGCGTTGAACCGGGACAGATCACCGCGAATTCTTCACCGCCGTAACGGCAAACGACGTCCATCTCGCGGAGCGTGTTCGACAGCATTCTAGCCACCGCGCGCAACACCAAATCGCCCGCCAAATGGCCGTAGGTATCGTTGAAGTTTTTGAAGTGATCGACATCGATCATCAGCATCGAAAAAGTAATCCCCTGCCGTTGCCGCTGAGCGAACTGGCGATTGATTTCTTCATTGAACGAGCGCCGGTTTTGCAATCCCGTCAGCGTGTCCGTTCGGGCCTCGCTCACGTAGGTTTCTAACTCGTGTTGCTTTTGAGCGATTTGCGTTCGTGCCTCTTGCAGTTCATTTCGCAATTGCACGTTCGCATCGAGCAACTTCGGAGTCATCTCAACCACGGCAGACGGCTGATGATCCAACGACTCACGGAGTCCATCCTGTACCTCATTGAGTCGATTCGAGTGCCGCCCGATGTCTCCATCCAACTGCGTGATCACGTCCAAAATGTGTTGCAGCAAATCCTTGACCTCTGGCCGTTGCTCTAGCGGTTTTTGCTGGGCCGATTCCAAGTTTCGCACCAACGATTCCATGCGTTTGCCGAGAATGAGCCATGCAATCCCAAAGCCGACGATCGTGCATAACACCAAGCTGCCGAGAACGGTCGCTGTCATGGAGTCCTTCCCAATGAATCAACAAAAAAGACCGAAGGTTTCATGATTTTCCTCAACACGACTCCGCCTCTTGTTGAACCGGTCGCTGGGCGATAATTGACCGCAAAGGAAAGGTGGTCAATGCCAAACAGTCCCCCCGACCGTTGCAATCAAACCCTCCAAAATCCCAATTGCTCAAACATTCTTTGGCGTTGTTGAAGGGCTGACCTACCTTTGGGGCGAACCGCTCAAGCTAACTTCAAATCGGCTGTCGAGCGGAAGTCAGGAGTGATGAGGTTCGCTTCGAGCCAGCTCCGCAACATCACGAAACCCTCTCGGACCAAGGACAGGACCATGTTGGTACTCAGCCGCAAGAAAGACGAAAAAATCATCATCGGTGACAACATCGCGATCATGATCGTCGATATCCAAGGAGACAAAGTCCGATTGGGCATCGAAGCTCCTCGCGACGTGACGGTGCATCGCGAAGAGGTCTATCAGGCCATCCAGAAAAAGCAGGGTGAGCCCGTCGTCGCGAATTCGTAACGCGGGTTACTGCGGTGAGAATGAGTGCTCCCAGCCGGACCTCGACAGCGGGACAAGCAATCCGTCGGGTGTTCGTAGCTGACATCCGGAGACCGACTCGATCTGCCCAATGTGAGTCGTCGAAACGGCACTCGCTCCTGCAACCAGCCTACGACCATCTTCAGCAGAGACGCTGAAGAGCAACTCGAAATCTTCGCCGTCGCTTAGTGCGTGTTCGAGCGGACTGCGGCCATCGGTCAGTTGACGAGCAATGTCTGAGATTGGGATCGACTCGGCGAACAGCGTCGCTCCAACACCACTCTCATCCAGGATGTGATGCAGATCGGCGGAGAGTCCGTCGCTGAGATCGATCATCGCGTGTAGATCGACGACCTCGTGCAACGCCAACGCTTCGCGGATTCGTGGCGTAAACGACAAATGCTTTCCCTGAATGCTGCCACCCAGCGAACCCGTCACGAATAACCAATCGCCAGGCTTCGCTCCCGACCGCCGTACCGCACCGCGATCGGTCGCCTCACCGATGAGCGTGACAGTGACCACGAGCGGCTTGTTCCAAGTGTTCGTGTCGCCGCCGATGATTGCGACGCCGAATTCCTCGGCGATTGATTGCATCCCTTGATGAAGCTCACGAGCAAACTCGAAGCCACGTTCTTTCGGTAACGCGACTGCCACAAGCGCAACCAATGGTCGTCCCGCCATTGCGGCAATGTCACTGAGATTCACCGCCATCGCCTTGCGACCGATCAACGTCGCCGATGTTTCCGACAGACGGAAATCGACATCCTCCATCAGCATGTCTGTCGTCAACAACAACGATTTGCCGCCGACTTGCCAGACCGCCGCATCGTCACCGATCCCGACTTGCAAGCCAGTCGCAGACTTCGCCTGCTGACGAATCCAGTCAATCAATGCGAGTTCGTTGTGATCAGACACGGACGAAGCCCTATTTCGGTCGAGCAGCCGTCTGCGGTGCTTGAGCGGGCGCTGTCACTTGCAGATGTCCGTAAAGCGTTTCGCTGCCGCGAAGGATGTAAAACTTCAGCGGGTTGAAGGTGCTCAATTGCGGATGATCCAGTACGTAGTTGATGTTGTCGAAGCTGATCGTTTCCCAGACGTGCAGCCCGACGAGCACATCACCCACACGAATCCCGTTCTGAGCAGCAACGCTCTGTGCTTTGACGTCAGTCACTTTCATTCCGCCGTGATATCGATCGCCGAGGAACTTCTTTTCCGCCTCGCTGGCAGGACTGATTCGCAGGCCCATCAGTCGCCACGCTTTTTCGGCGGCCACATCTTCAGTTGGCCCGACAATGGTTCTTCGCGGCCCGGCCAACGCGGCGAGAACCATGCTGGCCACTTCGGTTTTCTCACCGCGTTTCACGACGACTTCGACCTTCTCACCGACAGGACGTCCGAGAAACGCTCGCTCGAAATCAACCGCGTCAGCGACGTTGACCGAGCCGATTTTTACGATCACATCTCCCGCTTGAAGACCAGCCGACTCAGCCGGGCTTTGTGGCTTTACGCCGTCCACGCGAACGAATCGCAACAAACCCTTTTTCACGTCGGTCAGAATCGTGCCGTGTTGAGATTGAGCGAGTCGCTCAACGCTCAACAGATCGGCGATCACTTTGCGAGCATCATCAATCGGGATCGCAAAACCAATCCGTTGCGCGCCCGCTCGAATCGCGACGTTAATGCCGATGACTTCGCCTTCCATGTTGATCAGCGGCCCGCCGCTGTTTCCTGGATTGATGCTGGCATCGGTTTGGATCAGGTTCTTATAGCCCTGCTTTTCGTTGACATCGACGTCCCGCTTGAGGGCGCTAATGATCCCCTGAGTCGCCGAGTGCTCGTACCCGAAGGCGTTGCCGATCGCAAACACCGTTTCGCCCAACATCAGGTCGTAAGAGGTTCCCAGTGACATCACGGTCAACGGCTTTGAAGCGTCGATCTTGATGATCGCCAAGTCGTGCTTTTTGTCGTAACTGATGACGCGAGCCGTGTAAGTGCTTCCGTCAGAAAGCGTGGTCCGCAGCGACTCGACACCGGCGACGACGTGATGGTTCGTGACGATGTAGCCCCGCTCATCGACGATGACCCCCGTCCCCATCCCGTTGATCTTGCGATCTTTACCGGGCAAGAGGCTATCGGCATCGTCAGCACTCTTTTCGCTGTGAATGTTGACCACCGAGTGCTTGGCTCGTTCGATGGCTTTGACTGCGGGTGTCCGTCTCGATTCGGCCAGTTCGGAGCAAAACGCCGAACTGCCTACGAATAAGACAACCGCACACAGACAGGAAGCGAGTGGTCGGAGCAGCATGGGAGGCAGATTTCGTCTCAAGATGCAGCAGTCTGTTTGCGGACTTCTTGCCTCCGGCAGGAACCCGACTGACGATCGGAGTGCGATCCTTCTGAACTCCGTACCGCCACCATCGACGCTTGAATCAGAACCGCTTCAAACCTCACGGCGATACGCTCATAGCTTGCCCAACACGAACGAGGTCAGATTGTGCCGGATGTGCCAAGGACTGTGCTCCACAGCACAGATATTAGGTCGGTGTGCATCGAGCCGAATGAAGTCTGTTTGACCAATGCCTCCACGAAACAGCGTGCTCCGTCGCACCTGGAC
>JANNDA010001306.1:0-24510 GCA_031387195.1 Planctomyces sp.
CAGGGGTCAGGCACCGCAAAATTCAAAATTGGCGAGACCACGTTTTCCATTGGCTCCAACTTCATCTCGCCAATTTTGAATTTTGCGGTGCCTGACCCCGGACTGTTCTCAACGACGGTCATCTCTGGCTTCACTCGTTCCCGCGCGATGAGGCACGGCCAATATCGAAACACCGGCTGCACTGACGGGCGACCTTCGGCATACCCGGTCGTCCCCGGCGGGCCGCTGGTGATCAGCGGCATCAGTTCGCGAGTGAATCGTGCGACCGCCTCGCGCGAATCATCCGCCACCGCCACGCGGAGCACCGTCTCGGTCAACTGCCGCATCAAGTCATCATCAACGAGTGGCGGATTGCACGCGCCGCTGCCGAGGCATTCGACGAGAGATTCGCGAAACGTGATTCCGCGCCGCTTCAGCCGTTCCAGCACAGCCTCGCCCGCGCGGCGTGCCTTCGCGACGGCGTTGTTTCCAAACACGGTCAGTTGGCCTTGAGCTCGAAAACCGTCGCGATAAGTCGCGCTGATTTTGTACGTCGCGGGAGCCGGTCGGCCTTGTGCCCCTTCAACGCGAACGCGGTTTTCACCGACTTCCGTGACCTTCAGCGACAAGTACGAGACAGTCACGTCAGGCGAGAGGTAGTTGCCGGGATCACCGATCTCGTAAACCAATTGCTCTTTGACCGTCTGCTCGCAGACATGCCCTCCCGTGCCGCGCGGCTTCGTGACCACGAAGCTGCCATCGTCGGCGACTTCGACAATCGGGAAGCTGATCTCGGCGACGTCCGGCACGTCGAGCCAATCGGTCGAGATGCCGCCCGTTACCTGAGCCCCGCATTCAATCAAGTGCCCAGCCACGGTCGCTCCCGCCAGTCGATCCCAATCGGTCCACGACCAGCCGAAGGCATGAGCACACGCGCCGACCGTCAAACTCGGATCGGCGACTCGTCCCGCGATGACCAGATCGGCCCCCAAAGCCAGCGCTTGAGCGACCGACTCCGCGCCGATGTAGGCGTTCGCCGTCACCAGCCGATCGCGCACGCCAGACAGTAATTCGCCCGTGTCGAGATTGTTGAGCAGCGAAGAGTCGTCGCTTTGAACGAGACCGAGCACATCATCGCCAGTGACGGCTACGATCTTGCGATCCGTGCAGCCTGCCTCGACCAGTGCTTGCTGGCAAGCGTGAGCACACGCGACTGGATTCAAGCCACCCGCGTTCGTGATGAATCGGCAACGTCCTCCGCTGCGCCAGTACGGAGCCAGCGAGCGCACGACCTCGACGACATCGCGCGGCCAGCCCGCCTCCGGGTCTTTGGCCCGCTGCATAGTCAAGATCGACATCGACACCTCGGCCAGAAAATCGAGCGTGATGAAATCGAGGTTCGGCTCCCGCTCGAGCATCTCCGCCGCCGCGTCCAGGCGATCACCCCAAAACCCGTGAGCGTTGCCGATGCGAATCATGGTGGTTCCTCATTTTGGAGTGCGGTGTGTCAGCACCGCTTTGGATTCTTTGCGAAGCTTTTTCGTTTTACGGTCAAAGACCTCCAACATCCAAAGGCGATGCCAAAAATCCAAAGCGGTGCTGACACACCACACTCCAAAGTTCACACCTGCATCACGCCCGTGCGGAATTCGGCTTTCGTGGCGTTCTCCGGAATCAAACGCAGCGCCTCCGAGAGCCATTCGCGAGTCGTATGCGGTTCGATGATTGCATCAACCCAACCGCGAGCCGCTCCGTAACGAATGTCAGTCTGCGTTTCGTAGCTTTGACGAATCTCCTCGCGTAATTGCCGTTTCGCGTCGTCGGAAAGCACGCGCCCGTCTCTTTCGGCGTCGCGAACTTTTAGCGACAGCAACGTGTCGGCCGCTTGATCGGCTCCCATCACCGCGTATCGAGCGGTCGGCCAGGCCAGGATCAGCCACGGATCGTAAGCCTTGCCGCACAGCGCATAGTTTCCAGCCCCGAATGATCCGCCGAGGATCACTGTCAGCTTGGGAACAACGCTGTTGCTGACGACGTTCACCAGCTTCGCTCCTGACCGAATGATGCCCGATTGCTCCGCCTGTTTGCCGACCATGAAGCCGCGCACGTCTTGCAAGAAGATGATCGGCAGGCCGGTCTGATTGCACTGCATCACAAACCGCGCGGCCTTCTCTGCCGAGTCGCCGTACAACACACCGCCGATCTGCAACTCACCAGCGGCGGTGTGAGTTCGCATTCGTTGATTGCCGACGAGACCACACGCTCGACCACCGATCCGAGCGAACGCGGTCACGACCGATTCTCCGTAGTCGGCGCGAAACTCTTGCAGCGAACCAGCATCGACCAGACAGGCCAGCACGTCACTCAAGTCGTACTCGCCCCGCTCATCAGCGGGGATGATGTCGTTGAGATCACGCGGATCGCGTTCCGTCTCACTAACCCGAAGCGTCAGCGAGGGCGAGTGCTCAACAGGACTTGGAGTCGGCAGCGTTGGGAAGCGCTCGCCCTCGCTGACGCTTCGGGTTAGTGAATCAGATCGCGGCAGGAGATCGATTAGCGATCGCAAGCGCTGCAAGCACGCGTGGTCATCAGGCTCGCGGTAATCGACGGTCCCGCTGAGTTCCGCGTGCATCCGCGCTCCGCCGAGTTCTTCGGGATCGGTCGTCTGTCCGATCGCCGCTTTGACCAACGCTGGCCCCGCCAAATAAAGCTGACTTCCTTCCGTCATCAGCAACGTGTCCGAAAGCACCGGCAAGTACGCGCCTCCCGCGACGCAATTTCCCATCACGGCCGAGTACTGCGGAATGCCCATCGCCGAGATCACCGCGTTGTTCCGAAAGATGCGGCCGAAGTCATCTTCATCCGGAAAGATCTCGTCTTGCAGCGGCAGGAAGACGCCGGCGGAATCGACGAGGTACACCAGCGGCAGCCGAAACGTCATCGCGATCTTTTGAGCCCGCAACACCTTCTTGACCGACTGCGGAAAGAATGCTCCCGCCTTCACCGTCGCGTCGTTCGCCACGATCATCAGCGACCGTCCATGCACGCGACCGATCCCCGTGACGACTCCGGCTGCCGGGACGTCGCCCCAATCCGGATACATCCGCCACGCCGCCCACAAACCCAACTCCAAGAACGAGGCGTCCGCGTCGAGCAGTTCGTGCAGCCGCTCGCGAACGGTCAACCGACCAAGCCGCTTCTGCCGCTCATGTCCGGCATCGCCGCCACCCGCGCGCAGCACCGCTTCTTGAGCGAGGATGCCGTCCATCAATTCGCGAAGCGTTGTCATGATCGGTCCCGCAAAAAGTAACCCGAAGCGTCAGCGAGGGCGGGCGCTTCACTAAACGTCGATTGAGAATCACTATCACTCGGAGCGCTCGCCCTCGCTAACGCTTCGGGTTAGTGACCGTCAGCCCCACGAACTCCGAAACCGGCAACGCATCCAAACGATCCGCGTCACCGAACAGTTCGATGATTCGCCCCACTGTTTCCTCCGGCAACCGCGTTCCGGCATTGTGAGCAAACTTTTCCAACAGCGGCGATCGAGCTTCCTCGCGCCGCCGCCGGTGGCCGAGAGGATACTCGACTTCCACGCGATCGGTGTGACTGTCGTCGGCAAAAAAGACTTGGATCGAATTCGCAATCGACCGCTTCTCCGGATCGAGGTATTCGCGCGAGTAACGCGGTTCCTCAACCACTTCCATCCGGTCTCGCAGCCGATCCAGTCGCGGATCGCTTGCCGCTTCGTGTTCGTAGTGCTCGGCCACCAGCGAGCCATGCAACAGGCCGACTGCGACCAGGTATTGCAGGCAGTGATCTCGGTCGGCGGGATTATTCAGCGGTCCCGTTTTGTTGATGATTCGCATCGCTGATTCTTGCGTCTCGATCCGGATGCGGCAGATGTGATCGAGTCGGTCCTTCACCTGCGGATGCAAACGGATCGCCGCCTCGACCGCAGTCTGGCCGTGAAACTCGGCCGGGAATGAAACCTTGAAGAGAATCTGTTCCATCACATAACTGCCGAGCGGTCGTGCCAGCCGAATTTCTTTCCCACGAAACAGACTGTCCTGAAAACCCCACGTCGGCGCGGTGAGTGCCGTCGGATAACCCATCTCATCGGCCAAGCTCCACAACGCCAATTGGACCGCTCGACTGGTCGCGTCTCCGGCGGCCCAACTCTTTCGCGAGCCGGTGTTCGGCGCGTGTCGATACGTTCGCAACGCGCCGCCATCGACCCACGCCTGGCTGACCGCATTGATCACTTGCGCGTGAGTGCCTCCGAGCATTCGCGTCGTGACGGCCGTCGATGCGATGCGAACGAGCAAGACATGATCGAGACCCACTCGATTGAAGCCATTCTCCAGCGCGAGCACCCCTTGGATTTCGTAGGCTTGAATCATCGCCGATAAGACATCGCGGATGGAGGATGGGCACTCTTGCCCGTCTTGCGGCGAGCGACGGGCAAGAGTGCCCGTCCTACTGAGCCAATCGGCGGTCATCAGGATCGCTCCGAGATTGTCCGACGGATGCCCCCACTCGGCGGCGAGCCAGGTGTCGTTGTAGTCCAGCCAACGAACCATCGTGCCGAAGTTGAATGCCGCTTGAACCGGTTCCAATTCGTAAGCCGTTCCGGGAACTCGCGCACCGCCGGGCAAGACCGCCCCCGGCACCACCGGCCCCAACAGCTTTGTGCATTCCGGCATGTTGAGAGCCAGCAAGGCACAACCGAGACTGTCCATCAAACACAGCCGCGCCGTCGCGTAAGCCTCGTCGCTCGCCACGAGCGGAGTGGAAACGTAATCGGCGATCCGAACCAGCAGGTCGTCAGTGGTATGTTGGCGTGGTGTCACGAGAACTCCTGGAGGGAATTGCAAAAGCCGATGTCCATCACTAGCACGACGCGCAAGCGAGTGGTTGGTCTGAACCACTCGCTTGCGCGTCGTGCTAGCGATGGCGATTATTCATTTCTACGTCGGTCAATGGGAACCACCGAGCGCAGTTCAGGTCCGATGTAATCGGCGGTGGGACGGATCAGGCGGTTGTAGGCTCGTTGTTCCAGCACATGTGCGGACCACCCCGCCGTCCGCGCGAAGACAAACAGCGGTGTGAAGAACAATGTCGGGATGCCCAGGAAGTGGTAAGCGCTCGCACTGTAGAAATCGAGATTCGGAAATAGCTTTTTCTCGCGACGCAGGACTTGTTCGATCCGCACCGAGACGGGATACAGTCGCGAGTCGCCGACTTCGGCCGCCAGCTTTTCAGCCCACTTCTGGATGATGTCTGAACGAGGATCGCGATCTCGATAAACGCGATGGCCGAAGCCCATGATCTTGGCTTTGCGTTTCAGCAGTTCCAGCACGCCATGTTCCGCGTCGTCGGGCGTGGCGAATTGATCGATCAGTTCAAACGCCGCCTCGTTCGCTCCACCATGCAGCGGCCCACGCAACGTCCCGATGCCCGCCGTGATGGTCGAATAGAAATCTGACAACGTCGAAGCAGCGACTCGCGCGGTAAAGGTCGAGGCGTTGAATTCGTGCTCAGCGTACAAAGTCAGCGAGACATCCATCGCTCGCTGATGCACGGCGTTCGCCGGGCGGCCGGTCAGCAAATGCAAGAAATGTCCGGCGATCGAATCGTCGTCGGTGCGAGTCTCGATCCGTTCGCCCTGAGCATGAAATCGATGCCAATAAACTAGCATCGACGGAAACGTGGCGAGCAATCGATCGGTGATGTCCAGCCCGCTGCGGTCGGCTCCTTCCGGCTCCAAGCAACCCAGCGCCGAGCAACCCGTGCGGAGCACATCCATCGGATGCGCGGTCGGCGGCAATTGCTCCAACACGGCTCGCAACGGAGCGGGCAAACCACGTTGTGAGGCCAGTCGTTGCCGGTATTCGTCAAGCAGCTCGCGATTCGGCAGTTCGCCGCGCAACAACAGCCAGGCGACTTCCTCGAAGCACGTTTTCTCGGCGAGGTCTTCGATAGCGTAACCGCGATAAGTCAGCCCGCAGCCGTCTTTGCCGACGGTACTCAACGCCGTCCGTCCGGCGACGATCCCTTCCAAACCCGCAGCCGATTGAGCAGTTGTCATGGCCGAGTTTCCTATTTTGGAGTGCTCCGGCTCGACGGAGCTTTGGATTTGTTTGCGAAGCAACTTTCTTTGAGAGAAACACCAATCGCGTGATGTAACGGCAGCGTCCAAAGGGCTTCGCCCAAAAAACCAAAGCTCCGTCGAGCCGGAGCACTCCAAAGAGTCATGGCTCGCGATCAAGCTGACGTTCAAACGCATGGTAATCGAGGACGTCGTAGAGTTCGTCGCGAGTCTGCATCTCCGGCAACAAGGATGTCTGATCTCCGTGAGTTCGCAACGTCTGATAGACACGGCTGGCGGCAGCATTCATGGCGCGGAAGGCGGTCAGCGGATACAGGACCAGTCGGATGCCGGCGGCTCGCAGTTCGTCCAGCGTCAGCAGTGGAGTGCGGCCGAACTCCGTCATGTTGGCCAGGACGGGAACAGAAACCGCTGCGGCGAATCGACGGAAGTGCTCGGCGTCTGTCAGGGCTTCGGCGAAGACCATGTCCGCACCGGCTTCAACGTATCGATTGGCTCGTTCGATCGCTGCGGCGAGCCCTTCTCCAGCGGCGGCATCAGTGCGAGCCATGATCACGAACGCTGGATCGACGCGCGCATCGACTGCCGCTTTGAGCCGATCGACCATGACCTCGGTCGTCACCAGTTGTTTGCCCGGTCGATGTCCACAACGTTTCGTATCGACTTGGTCTTCCAGATGAATGGCGGCAACGCCCGCTCGGGCCATTTCACGCACTGTGCGAGCGATTATCAGCGGGCTTCCCCAGCCGGTGTCGCAATCGACGAGCAACGGCAGCTCGGTCGTTCCCGTCACGCGCCGCGCGTCTTCCAGCACATCGTTGAGCGTCGTCATCCCCAAGTCCGGCAGCCCGAACGAGGCGTTGGCGACTCCAGCTCCGGAAAGGTACAGCGCTCGAAAACCAGCGCGCTCAGCGAGCCGAGCACAGTAGGCATCGATCACACCGGCCACTTGAAGCGGACGCTCCTCGTCCACCGCCTGTCGAAAGCGCTCTCCCGGAGATGCGAAAGCCGGGGTCAGGTCTTCAAATTTCATTTTTGGCCCCGCGATCAACCCCTGACCTTCATTCCGCGTCGCGATTCCAGACCACACTGAATCATATTCGCGAAGCCAAAAATGAAATTTGAAGACCTGACCCCTGACCGAAGACCCGGCCTCGCTTAGAAGTTCAACTCGCTCATCAAGCTCGGACGCGCGGTCAAGATCTTGAAGAGTTCGTCGGTGATGTAACCGGTGACGACCACGCTATCGGTTCCGATCTTGTCACCGGCAACCTTCGTGTTGGTGCCCGTGCCTGAACCACCCAGAACCTTGTCCGTACCACCTTGTCCCAGAACGGTGTCGTTGCCCGCTCCGCCGACGCAGGTGTCGGCACCCGCACCACCTAGGATCGAGTCGTTGCCGTCTCCGCCCAGCAGGAAGTCGTTGTCCCCTTGGCCGTTGAGCGTGTCGTTCCCCTTGCCGCCGTCGATCAGGTCGAGGCCGATACCGCCCAGGATGCTGTCACCACGATTGGTCAGGTCCACATCCAGTGGGTTTTCGTCGCCACCCGTGATCGTGTCGTTGCCATCGCCGCCATCGAGGAAGTCGGCTCCGTCTCGGCCTGCGATCTTGTCATTGCCGGTCCCGCCGAGAATCGAGTCCTTGCCGATGCCGCCATCCAGGAAGTCGTCGTTGATGCCGCCATCGATCGTGTCGTTGCCCGTGTTTCCAAGGATTGAGTCCTTGCCAGCGTCGCCAGTGATCGAGTCATTGTCAGCACCCGCGTCGATGGTGTCGTCGCCGTTGCCGCCGATGATTGTGTCGTTGCCCGATCCGCCGGTGAGGTTGTCGTTGCCATCACCGCCGAGGATCGAGTCGGCACCGGCACCACCGGAGATGGTGTCGTTCCCCAACTCGCCGAGGATCGTGTCGTTGGCGGGAGTGCCGATGACCGAGTCGTTGCCGTCGCCCATGATCGCGTTCAAGGCGACCGTCGTGTTGACGGAAAGAGTACCGTCGATGGTGTCGTTGCCCGTCCCAGCGTTGATATTCAGCTTGGTCAGGTCGATCACGCCGTTCAAGTCGCCGAGGGTGACTCGATCGTTGCCACCACCGAGATTCAACGTGAAGTTCTCGACGCCAATCAGTTGTGTCGTGAACGCCGAGAGGTTCAAGCGAGCCAAGCCAATTCCTGTCGTTGGCCCCATTGGGAAACCGACGGCGGTGATCGTGAAGATGTCGTCTTGAGTCGGATCAGCATCGAACGTGAACGTGTCCACGCCACCTTGTCCAAGCACTTGATCGTTGCCATCGGTTGAGATCAGCGTGTCGTTGCCGGAGCCACCAAAGAGCGTGTCGAAGCCGGCGGCACCATCCAGCGTATCCAAGCCGTCGTTGCCGTTGACCGTGTCGTCGCCATTTCCACCCAGCAGCGTGTCGTCACCAGCACCGCCACCGACGGAGTCATTGCCGTCGTTGCCGAAGACCGTGTCGTTCCCGTCACCCGCGTCGATCGTGTCGTCACCGAGGCCACCGTCGATCGTGTCTCGGTCACCGCCGCCCAGAATGCTGTCGCCATCGTCGCCGCCGCGAATCGTGTCCTGGTTTTCGCCGCCATCGAGCGTGTCGATGCCGATGCCACCCAGCAGGAGGTCCGCTCCGCCGTTGCCTTGGACGTTGTCATTGCCATCACCCGCGTCGAGCGAGTCATTGCCCGCACCGCCGATGATCAGGTCGTCTCCGATGCCACCTTCGATCGTGTCGTTGCCGCCGTTGCCGTTGAGCGTGTCACGTCCAGCTCCACCGACCACGGAATCATTGCCGTCGTTGATGTTCTGCGCATCGGACATGAAGTCCAGCCCGCTGCCGTCCGCTGTAAAACCGGCACACAGCACGTCATCGAAACCGGTCCCCCGCAACGTGTCGTTGCCGAGGCCACCCATCAACGTGACTCCGCCCAGCGTGAAGCCCGTCGCATCCAGCGTGTTGTTGCTCGCACCGCCGGACAGCCAAGCGTGCTCGACCGACACGAGGGTGATGAGGTCGGTTGGAATGCCCGCGAAGTTGACCTGGAAATTGGTCAAAGTCTGATCGACATCAGCCGACGTTCTGACGTTGTCTGAGCCATCGGCTCCATCCAAGATGTCGAGGCCCGTGTCGGCGGAGAGCGTGTCATCACCGAAGCCACCGTTGACTAAGTCGTCGCCCGCACCGCCACCGACCGAGTCATTGCCGTTGCCGCCGGAGACCTGATCGTTGCCGGCACCGCCAGTGACCGTGTCAGCTCCCTCGGCACCATCGACCGTATCGTTGTCGGCACCGCCGTCGATCACGTCGTTGCCGTCGTTACCGCTCAACAGATCCTTGCCCGCGTCGCCCAGGATGCGGTCGTCATCGAGTCCGCCATCGACGAAGTCATTCCCGTCTCCACCAGCGATCGTGTCGTTGCCGATGCCACCGACGATCGAGTCGTTGTCACCATTGCCGAAGATGGAATCCGCTCCGTCACCGCCGTTGATCGTGTCAATCGCACTACCGCCGTTGATCGTGTCGTTGCCGAGTCCACCGTTGATCGTCGTGACCAACGTCCAGCCGGAAGCATTGATTGTGTCGTTACCGTTCAGACCGTTAATCGTCAGCGTCGAAAGGAACGTCGCGTCACCGCCGGTCACCTGGAACGTGTTCCTCCCGTTGTTGCCGTTGACAATCAGCGATGATGCCGGGTTCTTGAACGTGACGCTCTCAAAGGAGGGCAACGAAACGCCAAGCACGCTGCTGATGCTCGTGTGATTGTTGCTGCTGGACATCACGATGTTGTCGTTACCAACCGCCGGAGCATTGAAGACGCGGTTGTTCGCGTTCGTCTCGTCGGTGATCGGTTCCAAGCCGGTGTAGTTGACCGTGAACAGAGTGCCGAGGTCGTAGACGACATTCCCTGAATCGAACGCGGTCGAGTTGTACGTCACGGTGTTGAACGTGAAGAAGTTCGTCGGGTCGATCAACTGCAACGCATCCGCACCGACTTGCCCCAACCCGTTGACGGTCAGCCCGTTCGTTGGGATCGGATTACCGAAGCTGAAATCGACCAGGAACAGATCATCTTCAGCCGCACCGGTCACACCGGTGACTCCCGCACCGTCCCCATTGACCGTGATGGCGGTCACCAAATTCGCGACTTGTCGGTAGTGCTCGACTTCCAAGGCACCGTTGTTACTCAGGTAGACGACGATGTCGCCGCCATCGCGGACGATGCGCCAGGCATCGGGTGGAGGATCGTTGTCGTTGATAAAGCCTGTGCCGCTGATGCTTAGAGAAGCCGTATTCGTATCAGCCACATCATTCACCGTTCCACCGATGACCGTCAACGAGAACGACTCACCGTTCAGTTTGACGGTCGCGCTCACGGCGTGCGGGGCGGCAACAGTCGTGTTGAACGCTCGCGTCACTGTCAATTGATTCAGTGCGGTATTCACCGCCGTCACCAGCATTTGCTCGCCATCAATCAGGATGACGAACGACTCGCCCGCCAAGATGGCTGGAAGATCCGTGACACTGTTGAGCGTGAGTGTCGTGTCGCCAATCAGGGCCGCTGTTTGCAAAGCGCCCCCGTTGGAAACCTCGTACCGCAGATCACCCAGAATCGTGACTGGAACGAGTACCGAGGTCGTCGCCCCAGAGAACGTCACGGTTTGGCTATTGATCGGCGTAAAGTCCTGACCGTCGGCTGCCGTGCCGGCTGCGGTAGAGACCAACGCCTTGACTGTGGCTTGCGCCGGAGCTCCTCCGGCATCCGTGAAGTAAACCTTGTGCGCCAAGTTGACGGTGTAATTCAAAGTCGATGTCAGTACGGGATCGACTTCATTGACGCTGCTGCCGGTGACGTTGAACGCCAGATCGTCATTGAAGATTGTGCCGACTCCGGCCGTCTTGCCACCTTCGATGGGAAGCGTGGTCCCGGGCAACAAATTGATCAAGAACGTCTCGTTGGCTTCGGGAGTCTGATCGCTGTGAACATTGACAGCGATCGTTTGCGACGCCGGACCACCGGGTGTGAACGTCAGAGTGTTCGGAGCGATGAGATCGAAATCGACACCGGCAGTCGCCGTGCCAGCCGTATTCGAGTAAACGACGGTTTGAGTTCCGGTGATCGGAGCCCCGACGATCGACACCGTGAAGGTGTAAGTCGTATCGCCGGAATCGGTCTCGACTTTGTTGGCATCGGTGATGCGGAAGCCGGTGTCATCGGCGGTGATGGTGCCGATGGCTCGGTTGTCGTCGATGGTCACGTTGACCGGGCTCGACAGGTTCACGAAGAACTGTTCGGTGGATTCAATCGACGTGTCGCCGTTGACCTCGACAATGATGGTCTGGATCAACGTATTCGGGGCGAAGACCACCGTGCTCAGACCAAGCGTGTTGATCGCAATGGGACTGGCCATTGTTCCGGTATGGCTGACGGCTGATGTGCCATTGAAGCCACGAGTTACCGTCAATGTGCTGCCGGATACCGCCGTAACTCGCATCTGCTCCTGTTCGATCTGAATCGTAAAAGGCGCGGCAGGCAGGGAGGTCGAGTCAGAGATTGTGAACGATGTGGTGGCACCTGATACGGCACTCGACAAACTGGATGTCAGCGTACCGATGAATTTCGCACCAACGTCGAGGAAGTCCTCACCGGCGAAGGCGGTGTCCCCTTGCAGAGAATAGTTGACGCGAACCTCTTGAACGCTGGCCTGGCTCAACGTGACCGTGAATCGGAATTGTGTGGAGCCGGAATCTCCTTCGGCTTGCGTGACGTCAGTAATGGTGAGGTGGACGTTCTGGAGTTCAACAGCGCCGATGTCGCTATCACTGCCGGTCGGTCGCGGAGCACCGCGCTGGTCGGTCGTGGTCGCATCGCTGCCGGTGTTGTTGCCCGTATCAATGGCCGGGCTGCCGATGCGTGGAGATTGTGTCAGCGTCAAACCGCCATTGTTGGCCAATGAGTCGTCAATGACAGGGTCAAACGGGCTGGTCGATGAACCGACTTGGTCGTTGGTGACGTTGTTGACGAAACCCGTGCTGTCGGCGTTGTTGCCGATGAAGTTGTTTCCTCCGGTCAGGAAGAGACCGCGTGCGTTGGGAGCCTTCACCCCGGCCAGCGTGGTGGAGAGGTTGTTGGCCACGATCGTGTTGTGGACGGTGACTTTGCCAAGAATGCTGTTGGCCAATCCGCCGCCGCGATACGCCACGTTATCAACGACCGTGCTGTTCGTGATCAGCACTTGGCCGATCAGCGTATTACCGATACCGGCGTTCGTTCCGGAGTCGTTGCTGCTCAAGGTGCTGTTGCTGACCGCCAATGAACTCTCATTGAAGATCGCGGCACCGCGAGAGCTGGCGAAGTTGTTGTTGAACGTCGTCCGGCTGATGGTGGCCGAGTTGAAGTCGATCGGCACTGCCGCCGCACCGATGTTGTGGGCCGCTGCGGCTGTTCCCGCGAAACCACGAGTCACCGTGAAGGTGTTGCCTGCGATCCCCGTCACCAACATTTGCTCGGAATCAACCTGGATCGTGAACCCAGAAATGGTGGGGAATCCGCTGACGCTGGAGAGCGTCAGCGTGGTCTGGCCGGTGGGAATGCTCAGCAATGTGACGATGGCATTCGCCGCGTGTGCGGCGGCAACCGTCCCGTTGATTCCGCGAGTCACCACGAAGGCGTTGCCGACCACGGCGGTTACCAGCATTTGCTCGGAGTCGATTTGGATCGTGAACGATCCGGTCCCCGCAGCCGGGAAGGCGGCTGCGTTGGTGAGCGTGACTGCACCAGCAGCACCAGCGGCGATCGCCAAGTTACCGGTGACACCGACGATCTTGCCCGCCGCGTTGTACAACCCGCCGCCGCGCGAATCGGCCAAATTGTCGGTGAACGACACTTCGGTGACGGTGGCGACACCCAGATTGTACAAGCCGCCGCCGTGCGTGTTGGAGAAGTTTCCGGCACCGACCTGACCGATGTCACTTTGTTGCAGGGTCAACACTCCGTCGTTGTAAATCGCTCCACCTTGCAGCAACGCTCGGTTGCCGGTGAAGACACTGTTGACCACGGTCAACGTGCCGGTAGTGTCGTTGTAGACGCCGCCGCCGCGTGCGGCCGAGCCATCGGCGACCGACACGTTATCCAGCGTGACAGAGCCTCGATTCAGAATCGCACCACCGTTGCTGGTCGTCGAGGCATTGCCGTTGATCAGCGTCAGGTTGGACAGGTTCAGGACGATGTTGGGGAAGACCTGGAACAGGCGGTCGATTTCCCGAGCATCAATAAAGGTCTGATCGGTGCCGGCCCCGATGATGTTGAGATCGTCGGTGATGTCCAGATCGCCGGTGGTCGCGCCATCTTCGTCTTGGCCCAGCAGAGACAACGCATACGTGCCGGGGCTGAGGATGATCGTGTCCTCACCAGGGCGAGCGTTGGCCTGCATGATGGTGGCCCGCAGGGTGCTGACGCCGTTGCGGTCGGCGTTGATGCCGTCGTTGATGTTCTCGTCGATCGTGTCGTTGAAGCTGTTGATGATGAAGCCGGACTCGAACGCCCCGATATCAACCGTGGCGACGCCGTTGCCGTCACCGTCGAAGATCCGGGTGAAGCCGCGCTGATCACTGGCGGTCGTGCCGATGTTGTCACCGGCGTCGCGAGCCGGGCTGCCGAACAACAACGCATGAGTGAAGGTCGGCCCGCCGTTGTCACGCAGGATATCGAGCTGTGGGTTGGCTCCCACGATGTTGAAGTTGACGCCGTCCACAAAGGTCGTCACGACCCCGGCGTCTTCAATCAGGTTATGACCGTCATCAATAAAGCTGGCGTCGTCCCCGGCGATGTCCGCTGAAGTTGTGCCACCAGAAACAATCGTGTTCTTCAGCGTGGTTGGGCTGAACGGAGGGGTGCCGGCGAAGATTCCCGAACCGCTGACCGCGTTGTTCAGGTGCAGCGTGGAATTCAGCAGATCGGCCGAACCGAAGTTGGCCAGTCCACCGCCGCTGACCGTCGCGGTGTTGGACGAGAGCGTGCTGTTTTGCAGTGACAGGCTGGCCAAGTCGTGATTGAAAATCGCACCGCCGTTGATCGCCGTGTTGTTGCTGAGTGTGCTGGCGGTGATGGTTGAAGAGAAAGCCGTTCGCGAAACCAAATCGACAACGTCATTGCCGAGGTGAGCGGCGGCTAGCGTTCCGCTGACGCCACGTAGGACGGTGAAGACATTGCCGGAAACGCTGGTCACGAGCATCGCTTCGTCATCGACGAGAATGAGGAACGGGCCACTGGACGGGAACTGGTTGGCGTCCACGAGCGTGATGGTGGTGGTTGCCGCCGTGTGGGCTCCGTTGAGCTGGCCGGTCGCGGAACCTTGCGCGCTGCCGCTTTGTTCGGCGTTGTTGTACAAGGCACCACCGTCGCCGCTGGCTGTGTTATTCGAGAACGTGGTTTGATCGATGGTCAGTTGGCTGTTGTCGTTGTCGTTGATGGCACCGCCGTTGCGAACTGCTTGGTTGCGGTCGAAGGTTGAGAGCGCGATCGCCAGGAAGCCGTCACCTTGGTTGAAGATCGCACCGGCGTCTCCGAAGGACTGGTTCTGCGAAAAACTGGCGTTGGCGATAATCGCCGTGCCGTCTTCGTTGGAAATCGCGCCGCCCGCTCCGTCATCAACGTCACCGCTACGAGTGTCCGTGCCAGCAGTGTTGTTCAGGAACTCGGTCCCGTTGACGACCAGGATGCCCAGATTCTGAATCGCACCGCCGTTGTCACCGGCTGAGTTCGTGGTGAACAGGCCGCCGTTGATGGTGAGTTCGCCGCCGGTCGAACTGAAGATCGCACCGCCGACAGCCGCCGCTGTGTTCAACGAGAAGATGTTGTCGGAGAGCGTCAGCCGACCGTCGTCGCTGTACAACGCGCCGCCGCTGAAAGCGGAGTTGCCTTGCAGAACACTGGCCTGCAACTGCAAGGTGGATGAGTTCTCGATGTAGATCGCGCCACCTTCACCGTCACGGTTGCTGTCCGAGTCCGCTTTGTTGTTGGACAGCGTGGTGCTGAGCACTCGGAGCGTCGCAGTGTCATTGTTGTAGATCGCACCGCCGTCGCGTCGAGCGGTGTTGTTCGACAGCGTCGCGCTGTTGATCAGCACGGTGGAGTTGTTGCCGTTGTAGATCGCACCACCGTCGTTCGTGGCCGAGTTCGACGAGATGATCCCTTCGGAAATCGTCACCGAGCCGCTGTCGTTGAAGACCGCTCCGCCCTTGCCGAAGAACGTGTTGACGGGGAGCGAGCCAGCGGAGTTCGATTGGATGTCGGTGCCGTTCAGAGTCAACGTGCCGGAGATTCCTCGCAGCGCGTCACCGTTGCTGATGCCGCCACCGTTGCCGTCCGCGAAGCTGGTGAGAATGTCGCTGCTGGTGACGGTCAGCGTTCCCAAGTTGCGAATCGCTCCGCCGCTGCGTTCGAGCAGCACGCGACCGTTTTTCATCTCGACGCCAGAGATCGACACGACCGAATTCGCCAGCACGTCAAACACGCGATCGAACGATAGGGCGTCGATCACCGTCGGATTGACGGTCAAGCCGAGCGAGGTCGTTGTGGCATCCGCACCGACGCCGATGATCTGCAATCGGCCAGTTGCTCCGTTGAGATCCAGGTCGCCGAAAGCATCGCCGAGAAGAGCAGCGTTCTGGCCGACGGTCCAGTTGTCGTTGTCCATCGTCGCACCGAAGGCTGCTCCGGTGCTCGTCACCAAGGACGCGCCGTTGAAGTTCAACGCATAGTCGCCATCGCGCCCCGATTCGTTGTTGGCAAAGTTCAGAGTCCACTTCTGAGCCGTAAGGCCGACAGGACTGACTGGAGTCACCGTCGCCAATGACAAGTTCACGTTGATCGGTCCGGCACCCAACAGGTCGTCGTAGGTCAACCCAAAATCAGACGCCTGCACGCCGGCAACGTTCTCGGAGAACTCGATGGTGACGGTCGTCACCGCGCCGACGTGCGGATCGGGAGCGACGGGAATGATTTGCACGACGGGGATTTTGCTCCAACCGGACGTGGTGGTCGCCGCGACCAAGTTGTTCGGCACCGTAGCCGCGTCGCGTATCGTGTTGGCACCGACCGTCGTCGTCATCGTCAACAGGTAGTTGCCGTCGATCGCGGTCACCGTTGACAGATTCAACGCGACCACCGTGCGGCCGTTGAAGTTGAGATCCTGCGGCGTGATCGAAAACTGCCCAGCGGACAGTGGCACGTTGGTGGTCACCGCGCCAATCGTGCGCGTCAGCGTGAAGTTGGCCAAGCTGACGTTGTTGACGCGCTCGTTGAAGGTCACGAGCACCGTCCCGGCATTCGGGTACGGAGTGGTGACGGGAGCGATCGTCACCGTCGGCGCGAACGTATCCGTGCCACGCACCCAAATCACGCTGTCGCCCGCCACGAAGACGTTGCCTTGGGCGTCTCGGATTGTGCCGTTGGCATTGACCGACAAGCGATATTGACCGTTGGTCGTTCCGGTGAGTGTGGCCAGATTAAGCGTGTACTGCGTGTTATTGACCTTCGCGAACATGGCCGCAGTCAGCACAAGGTTCGTGGTGACGCCGCCGACCGTTCGTTGCAGTATGAAGTCGGTGACATCAACACCGCCAACCTCTTCCGTGAAAGTGATCGTGATCATTCCGACTGCGCCCGTGGTGGCGGTGGTCGGAACTCCGGTGATGCTCATCAGGGTCGGAACGACTGTCTCCGGATTCGTCCGGTTGAGTTGATAAATCTGACCGTCCAGGATGATGGCGTTCTCACCGGCGAGGACGTTGGCTTCCATGATCGCCGCGCGAAGCGACGTGTTGCCCAAGCCGTCCAACGCCTGTCCGTCGCCGACCACGACGTCGGGTGTGTCGGCGGTTGAGTTCACGAAGAATGTTCCGAATTCGACGGCACCGACATCAACAGCATTCCCTGCCGACGGCCCGTCCAAAAAGCGCGGAGCACCCCGTTGATCAGTCGCCGTCGCGACGAGACGACCACGGTCAATCGCCGCACTTCCCAACTGCAAGGCGTGAGTCAGCGTGGGACCACCGTTGTTGGCCAACGTCGTCACCAAGTTGGGGTTCACTCCCAATTGATCGCCCGGACCCGGACCCGGAACGAAGGTCGCCGTGCCAACGGTCCGCACGATGTTGCCGCCGGTCGAGGCAAACTGTCCGGCGATATCGCTCTGTGGAAAGCCGACCGACAACAGCGTGTTGTCGGAGATGATCGTGTTGCCGAGGGTCACGATTCCGGCATTGCGCGAAATTCCCGCGCCCGCTTGAAGCGACGTGTTGAAGGCGATCGTGTCGTTGATCAACGTCAGCGTCCCATCGTTGCGGATGCCGCCACCCGCCACGCTCGTGGCCTTGTTACCGGAAATGGTGACCCCTTCCAACGTGGCTGTGCCCCCTGTGACGTTCATCAGTCCACCGCCGAAGCTGGTGGTGGCCGTGTTCCCGGACAGCGTGCTGTTGGTGATGTTCAGCACGCCCGTGTTGCGGATCGCTCCGCCAGTCGCATTGGCCGTATTACCAGAGATGGTCGTTCGCGTGATGGTGGCGTTTCCGGCGTTGTTGATCGCACCGG
Source organism: Planctomyces sp. (assembly GCA_031387195.1). Classification (GTDB taxonomy): domain Bacteria; phylum Planctomycetota; class Planctomycetia; order Planctomycetales; family Planctomycetaceae; genus SXKJ01. The sequence continues at coordinate 17,692 of JANNDA010001306.1, forward strand.
CATCGTCTTGAGAAACGCTGTTCCTGATCTCGGAGTCAGAGACGATCAACGTCCCCGAATTTCGGATCGCTCCGCCGTCTTCGCTGGCGAGGACCATGCCTCCCTGCAACGTGACTCCCTGCAGGTTCAACGAAACGCCCGACATGATCTGGAAGATGCGGTCGCGTTGAGCGGGCAGCAGTCCGCTGGCATCGATGATCGTGAGACCGACGCCCTTGCCCCGGATCGTCAAGTTGTCGCGGATGTCGAGATCACCTGATAGCGCGAGGTCTTCTTGCACGCCAGACAGAGTCAACACGTAAATCTTCGGAGCTAAGAGAGTGCCACCCTCCAACTCAATCACGTCATCACCGGCCAGAGCGTTCGCTTCCTGCACAGCGGCACGCAGCGAAATCTGGAGTCCCACAGTAGCACTGGCGTCAACGACTTCGTTCCCCAACACGGGCGAGCCGACCGCATCGACCGCATCGGTCAGTTGGTTCGGGCGAATCACGGCGTCCTTCGACCATTGCAGTGTCTTAGAATTCAGCAGCGGGGTCATGCTCCCGTCTTTGATCAAACCATTGGCGAGAACCGTGAAGGCATATTTGCCGTCGGTCCCCGTCAACGTGCTGACGTTCACGCGATATTGTGACGTCGTGATCTTGGTGATCGAGATCCCTTCCAACGACACCGGTACCGCCGGATCGGATCCCGTCAGCGATTGCCGAGTCAGGCTGAAGTACTTCGACGCATCCAACAGGTCAGCCGGCAAGCCGCTGCCAAAGGTCACCTGTGTGGAGAAGGTGATCGTCAAGTTTTGAACGGCTCGCAGTTTGGTCGCCGTGATCGGAGCCGGGTCTACATCGAAGGTGGAGTCCAAAAAGACTCCCTTGATCGTGTTGACCTGTGGGCCCGACGAAATCTTCATCCAGGAGATTTCGCTGGCTACGCCTGGGGGAGTCGATAGCAGCGTGTCATCGGCCAACAGATTGCCGGTGAGATCCCTGATCGGCGTGGCTGATGTTGACAATGGATTGGTGAGGAGCCGCAAGACATACGTGTCGTTCACGTCCGTCAGTCCCACACCGGATAGATCGATCGTAAACGTTGTCGGTCCGGTCTGCTGAACGATGGTGTTCGAAAGATTGGCCAGGAGGTTCGTCGAACCGGTGGCTGATCGCGTCAGGGTGAAGTCACTCAGATCGACTGAACTGATGCCAGCGCCCGTTGACTGGACCGGCTCGGTAAACGTGATCGTGACCACGCCCGCGTTTCTGCCAAGCGTCAGCGGAAGCGGAGTGATGGTGCCGATGGGCGACATGTCTGGGCCGTAAGTCCAGATATCTTGCGCGGCGACATTGAACTGTCCTGCGGCAGGACCAACGGCGTTCCCCGCCACGTCAAAGATCGTTCCGTCTGACAGCAGCGAAACGATGTAGACACCAGCGGTATTCGTCACCGCACCCAAGTTCGCGACGTACCGCACGCCGTTGTTGAGGCTGGTCTCCGCCGTCAGCGTTGAGCCAACGATGCTGATGGTCCGCGCCCAGCGACCACCGCCGGTGTAGACGTCGTTTCCATTGGAAGCGTTCAAACTGAAGGTGTTCGCCGACAACATCGTCACCTTGAAGACGCCGTTGGCGTGGGTGTTGCCCTGCACGCCGTAGAGTGTCACTTCTTCGCCCGTCGTCAGACCATGATTGGTCGAGGTAATCACGATCGGACCAGAGGTGGTCGCATCCGAGACAGCTCCAGAAGTCAGGGAGGTGCCGTCATCGAACGCCAAGCGATACTGGCTCAACCCCACTAAATCGACGCCGGTCACTGGCTCGGAGAAGATCGTATTCAGCGCATCGACGGGGGCTTGCCGTGAATCCGGAGCCACATCGACGACATCAGCCGTTGGTGTCGTGAGGTCGAGCACCCAGGTCGATGTGAAGGTGGTCTCGAAGGCGTTGTTGGCCGTATCGAAAATGCCTGAGTTCACCGGATTGACGGTGAGCTTGTATGTCCCCGCAAGGCCGGAAGCCGGGCTGAGATCCAACTCATAATTCGTGGAACTCACCACTGCACCGGCCAGATGCACGGCCTTCGCGGTCCCATTGAACGCTCGCGAGACCGTGAAGGTCGAACCAGCCACCGCCGTGACCAGCATTTGCTCGGCATTGATCTGAATCACGAACGAGCCGCTCGTCGGGAAGCCCACGACGCTCACCAGAGTGACCATGTTGTCGGTCGTGTCATTGATCCCCGTTTGCAGCAGTCCCGTGAGATTGTTGGTGAACAGCGGAATGTTGCGTGCCCAACGGCCACCGCCGCTGTAGTTCCCATTGCCGACCGATCCATTCAGGCTGAAAGAGTTGGCGTCGATCCGTGTCACCGTAAAGGTGCCGTTCGCCGCTGTGTTTCCTTGGATGCCAACGAGGACAATCTGGACGCCGCTGACCAAGCCGTGACCCGCCGACGTGATCACGATCGTTGTCGTATTCGACGCATTGCCGACCAAGCCGCCGCTGAGCGTCACGGTGGTGCCATTGGCGTCGGTGCGCGTCAGCGTCAGGTCTTGAATGTCCACACCCACGACCGCTTCGCTGAAATTGAGCAGCACGCTCGACACGGGAGTGTTGTTCGGAGAGCTGCTTGGAGTCGTCACGACCGACGTCAGAAACGGCAGCGTGACGTCCACAGTCCACGTGTCGGAGGCAGCGATCCCAACGGCAACGTTGTCCGCCACCAGATTTCCCGCCGTGTCCAGAATTTGGGAACCGAGGTCCGTGGAAACCACGCGCAGCTCATACACGCCAGGGGCACCCGTGAGTTGATTGAGATTCAGTTCGTACTCCGTCGCACTGATCCGATTCGGAATCACGCCCCCCAGCGGAACCAACACACCGTCGCGGTAAAGTTCAAAGTCGTTGAAATCAATGCCCGTCACGGCCTCATCGAACGTCACGGTCACGATTCCAGCAGCCGAGTTGCGAGGATCGGACGAGATGGACGTGATCGTGGCGATGGGCTGGACGTTATCGACCTCGAACTTCAAGTACGCCGCGTAGTCCTGCAGCACACCATCACCGTCAATCAACGGAGTGAGCGCATTTCCAAACCCATTGGACTGAGTCAGGACATCAAAAATAGGGGTCACAACGTCTGAGGTTAAAACTCGAAGTTCGTAATCGGCCGCAGTTCCGGTTGGGAAGCTGATGTCGATGGTGTAGCTCTTAAACGCGGGGACGACTCGCGTCGGGTTTGTCGGATCAGCGCTCGCGGGGTCCGGAACGACGTTCAATGGAAGAGTCAGTGCGTCCTCAAGTGGGACCACGACTCCGTTTCGGCGGAGCTCAAAGTCATTGATATTCACACCGGTGACGTACTCGGAGAAATTGATCCGAATTTGGCTGATCGGCGTTTGCGATGGGTCCGCCGCGACAACAACCTCAGCCGTCAACAATGTTGGAGAATTGACACTTGGAAAAGTGAAAGAGCCCGCTGGTACTTCCTCCCATAATGTCTGGAGCGAACCTCCAGGAAGACCGACATTGAGTCCAGTTTGAACGTTGAAGTCAAAGAAATTGTTCTGGCTACCACCAACTGTCCCTGGGCTATAGAAGTCAAATGAGCTGTCACCACCCGATATATCGAAGCCTGTCTCGACCCGCCAAGTTGATGATCCTATCCCTTCAAAAGTGAATGGATTTCCTGCGGCTGGTGCCGAAGGGAAATCTGGAATTGCGTCACCACGTAGGTTTGTGATGCTGCGAAGTCGAGTGCCGCTGTTGAATATTCCTTGTGGGCTTTGTGCCGTGGTGCGCGATTTAAAGATCGGCTCATTATTTGTGTAGCCGTCAATGTTTTGGACGTCGATGCCGTTCCCATTATTACCTGTGAAAACCAAATTGAGTCGTGACAACGGATCGCGCTGCAGAGTGTTTGGGGTGATCGTGAAAATCGGAGTGTTCGGGAAATTGAGATCCCAGGTTCCCAGTGTCGTCGTCGGAGTGCTCGACAAAAATGGCTCGACATGGAAGTCCTCGCCGAAGTTGCCTTCAAATTGATTGTTGACGACCCGCGCATTAACTCGTCCATTACCCGCGTTGGTGCTACCGTCGGGCGATCCGACTTGACCAAATGTGTTTTGGGCACTGCCGTCACTTCCTACTGAGCCAACACGCAAAACGAACCCGGTGCTGCTGAAACCACTGCCGATCCCGTTGTCCTCGATCGTATTGGTATCAACATCCATCATGATGTCAGGTTGGTTAAAAACACTTCCCGCTGCGCTCATCGCCCCCGTTGCTGGTGTGGCAATGTTTTGGTCTTGGATGCCAGCGGAATTGACGACATACAGTCCTTCACGATCGTTGTTGACAATCGTGTTCCGTCCGTCGGCCGTTCCATCACCAATGCGAATCTGTAAGGTCGCGTTGTTGAAATTGAGGATGTCGATACCACGTCCCGTGTTGCTGTCGATGAAGTTGTTCGTCACCAGCAGACTCATCACTCCGGCTCCAGAAGTGATTTCAACACCGTCACCGATGATGCCAGCGCCACTCGTGGATTGATCGGTGATGAGGTTGTCTCGCAGGGTTGCGTTCATGGTGCCGTTGTTATTGAGGTCAACGCCGATCCCTCGGTTGTTCTCAATGGTGTTTCCCTTGATCGCGAAGTTTTCACGATCTGATGTAACAATGATGCCACCTGCAAGGTTGGCACGAACTTCATTGTTGACGAACGCGAAATCTCCAGTTCCATTTTGGGTTGTGCTTACAACCACTCTTAACCCGAACTGGCTATTGTTCTCGATCAAATTGCCGCGAGATTGTCCGTCCGCTGAATCGGTTCCTGCCTGTCCGATGTAGATTGCAGTCAGCGTACCCGTCGCTTCGTCATACAGCCCGTGTCTGCCAGTGATATTGATTCCGTTTTGCTCGTTATCGGAAACGGTGTTTTTGATCCAAGTACCGCCGATTTGACGCTTGTCGGTGGCGACCGAATTCTGAATCGTCCGCAGATTGATTCCGTTGCTTCCGTTGAAGCGGATCTCGTTATCGTTGATGTCCACCAAGACTCGAGCATCGGCTTGAGCGACCATATCGATGCCGTTGCGAGCGTTGCTCAGATTCGCGCCGAGAGAGTCTGTACCGATGAAGTTGCGGATGACTTCAAAGTCGAGGATGTCGGTGCTGCCGTTGCGGGCGTCGATCAGAATGCCGTTGCCGTTGGTTCCGGAACCGTTGCTGCCGCCAATCGTGTTCCCCTCAATCGTCACCGCCCGGTTCTGGCCAACATCAGCATTGGCCGTCGAACGAAACGTCGCCTCTCCGTCTCGCAGGAACGTGATGCCGTTGGTCGCGATCGCCGCGTTGCCGTTGTTCAGCAGTGTGTTGTTGAGGACGTGCAAATCTTGGACGTCGGAGTGTTCTCTCGCATTGAAGAAGATGCCGTTGCCGACGTTCCCTTGGATGGTGTTGTTTCGAATGTAGGATTTCTGCAAGACGTTGGTCGCTTGCTGAATCACGTTGGTCCCGATCAGGCTGATCGACAACGCGTCGGGCGTGCTCAGTGGTTCTTCGGTGCCCGAGATGGTGTTGTTCTGAATGACGAACGAGCCGACAGCCGTATTGACCATCGACAACTCAACGCCACCACGACGGTTCTGATCGATCGTATTCCCATCCAACAACAAGTTGAACGAATCAAAGGCCGCGTTCGACGGCTTGTCTGTGAAGCTCATCACGATTCCTTCACGACGATTGGCCGCGTTATTGCCAGCAACCGTGTTGCTCGTGATGTCGGCCAGGAACATGGTCTCCGCAGTCGTGCTGACGACGATCCCGCGTCCGTTGTTGTTAGTGATCGTGTTGTTGAAGAAGCCATTGAGATCGCTCGAAGCGGCATTGCGCTCGCCCGTGGAGTTGCTCCCTGAGAAGAGGTCGAGCAGCAGCGGCAGATTGTTGCCCACGCCGGGAACGTCGTTTCCAGCCACAAAAGCTGCCGAAGCCGTCGCCGTGATCTGCATGGCCACCGAACCGCCGGCCGCACTGGAGAGCGCGGTGATGGTGTTACCGCTGATCGTGGCACCGGCGCTGTCGTCGGTGTAGCTCCCCAAATTGCTGTTTGTCAGTGAGAGCAAGATGCCATTGACGGTCGGAGCGGCAGCGGCTGAGTTCCCGTTCCCAACGATCGTGTTACCGATGATGCGGAGATTGGTGATGTCCGAATGGAGCGCTCCCACGGCATTGGTCGAGGTTGCGGAAATCTGAATTCCAGTGGTCGCACCGACGGCCCCGACGTCAATGTTTGTGTTGTCGGCGATCGAAACCGCGCGCAGTGGCGAATCGGCCGCGGAAACGCTGACGCCGCGCAGCTTCGTGTTGTCTTCCACACGCAAATCACCCACGGTTGTTCGCGTGAGATTAAACGCGACATTCCGCGCCACACCGCTGACGTCCTGGACGCGATTCGTGTGAATGTTCGCCTGATCGATGATCGTCTGAAGCGTTCCAGTCGCCGTTGCCGTCGAAGTGACGCCGATCCCTTCAATGGTGGAGTCCGCGAAGGTCAGCGTGCTGATGTGTGTCGGCGCGGTCAGACTCGTGCTGCCCAATGTGAGTTGCGCGCCAGTCGCGTTGGTCGAGCGAATGGTCGAGTCCTTCACCGTCACGCTGGCACCGGCCACCGTGTTGATATTTAGCAAATTGATATCGAGACCATTGGCCCCGATCGTGGTGATCGTCACCTGATCCACGTCCAGCGAATCGATCGACATATTACTGAGGTCAATGTCGATGCCTTGAAACGCCGCGCCGGCCGTGAGCGTCACGTTGTCGATCGTGA
>JANNDA010001311.1:0-7265 GCA_031387195.1 Planctomyces sp.
GGCCACGCCGTAGAAGTTGCCTTCGCCCTTGGCGGTTTCCTCGCTGGCCTTGATCGGGCCGAGCGTCGCGACGGCAGCGTCCTCTTTGATCGGCTCGTGATCCTTGTGAGCCGCGTCCTTGCCGACCTTGTAGATGCGGACCAGTTCCTCGCCGTCCGGTCGGCTGCCGTCGCCGACGATCAAGTGCTCGTCATCCCAAAACGCCAAGCCGAGCGGTCCGATGTTGTACTTCGGCCCTTTGCCGTAGATGTCGGTCGGATACCCGCTGATCTCGACATGCGCCTTGCCGCTCTTGGGATCGAAGCGGTGGACGCCGCTGTGAGCCGCAATGAAGACATGCCCGGTCGCCGTCTGCACCGCGACGCCGCACGGATTGTCGATGCCGCCCAACACCGTCGTCGGCTTCGCATCTTGAGCGACCGCCGTCAGAGCGATCGAACCACACAACAAAAACGCCATTGATCGGAGCATGAAAAAAACCTTTCGTTGTCGCCACAATTGGAGGCATTGCGGTCGAGATTGAGAGTTACAGAACCCGCAGGAAGGCGACCAAATCCTTCTTCTCTTGACCATTGAGCTTCAATTCCAGAACGAGATTGAAAAACTCCACGGTGTCATCCAGCGTCAGCAAGCGGTCATCATGCAGGTACGGTGGTGAGTCTTTGATGCCTCGCAGCGGGAATGTTTTGATGGGGCCATCGGCGGATGCCTTGCGACCGTTGACGGTGGTTTCCTTGAAGAACCGCTCAACTCGCAGATTGTGCATGAGATTGTCGGTGTAATAGGGCGGAGTGTGGCACGTCGCGCATTGAGCTTTGCCAAAGAACAGGTCTTGGCCGCGTCTCTCGCTGTCGGTCGCCTTCTCCGGATCGAGCTTGCCAAAGACCGTGAGCTTCGGCGCTGGCGGGAAATCCAGCAGAGCTTGGAACTCGGCCATGAAATGCACTTGGCTGCCGCGTTCTAAAATGTTGACGCCCTTCCGCTGGGCTTGCGCCGGATCGCCATCAAAGTAGGCGGCCCGCTGTTCAAACTCGGTGAAATCTTCCACCGTCTTGAGCGCTCGTTGCGAACCAAAGAGTCGCTGCACGTTGACTCCGCGCAGAGTTGGAGTGTCGATGCGATGCCGATGTTCGTTCGGACGAATGTCGCCAACCGTGTGAGTCGCCGCGTTGGTATGACCATTGGCATGGCAGTCAAAACAGGCCACGCCTTGATGTCCCGTCAGACTGCGTCGGTCGTCCGTGGCATTGAACTGCGCTTGTGGAAACGGTGTCACCAGCAACCGTAAGCCTTCGAGTTGTTTGGGATTCAGCACGTCCTTGAACAGCTCATTGAAGTTGGCGAGCGTCACCAGTTGGCCGCGTGACACATCGCCCAAGTCGAGTCGAGTGGTGAGATAGATCGGCGCGGGAAACTCCGGCAGCAAATGCTGAGGCAGATCGTGGTCCAGATCGAAGCGCGTCAGATCGCGGCCGGTTTGCTTCTTCGTCTCGTCGATGAGCGGCTTGGGAAACACCATCCCGCCCGCTTCGTGGTGAGGATGTGGCAACGGGTAGAATCCGGCTGGCCAGAGGTTCTTGCTTTTGATCTCGTCGGGCGACATCGCGGCGAGCTTCTCCCAAGTGACATCTTTGGCGAGTCGTACTCGCACAGCATCTTGCACCGGCTTGCCGCGCGACATGGTCGCGCCTGCTGCGGGATGGTCAGCCAAGTCATATCGCTCGGCGAGCAGGATTTGTTGCCGTTTGGCAAACTCCGGCTTGGCCTTCTGCAGACGCGCCACCAGCGAGGAAAAATCCTCGTCGGCAGGGACAACAACAGCCTGAAAAATGACCAACGTGACGATCGACAAAAGTGGGATGGGCAATCGCGTGAGCATGGTTGTCCTCGTAGTAGAAAATGAACACCACAAGCGGCTACGGCAACTCCGGAGCCTTGTGGTTGAGATAGTCGGGGCTAATAGAAAATCCTTCGGTCATGAACTTCACTAAGTTGGCCTTCTCCGTCGGGGCGATCTTGATGTTCAAGATTTCTTCGTCGAGCCATGCTGCGGTTTCGAAACTCAAACTTATTTCGGGCTCCCTTCAAGCAACGCTTCCCACGTCGCACAATCGAGAATCCGATCGGCCAATTGATCCAGTCGGTCGAGACTCGCGATGGCGTCCAACTGGGAAACGACCTCTACCGGGGGCGGGCCGAGTCGTTTGGCTCCGATCCGCACGATCATGGCACGAGTCGTCTTGATCTGCCCCTTTTCCTCGGCATGCGCGAGGCGGCTCACGTCGTCACGGAGGTCGCGTTGGCGGGCTTCATATTGGTCACGTTCAAGGGTGTTGTGTGACATTTTCTCAAGCACTCCTGTCGCCAGCCGAATGCTGGGCGTTTGCAAAGACGCGGGCAAGTTGTCTGGGTCGAGTTCTTCTCCGTGTTACAGGAAAAAGGTCCAGCGCTCGATGTCGCTAGCCAATTCGGTCACAGGTTTGTGGAACTTCGGCAGTTCAAAAACGTGAATTCCCCAATGGTTACTGAGCCGCACTCCGGTGTCTCGGTCGAGCAATTCGTAGCAGTCATGATAGCCAGTCGTCTCCGGGCAAAGCACGTCGTTGATGAAACAGACCACGATCACCGGTCGCAGCGCATCCCACAGTTCGCCCTCTTTGAGTTATTGCGAGTAATCCTTGGCGAGGTAGAACAACAGCCGCTCACGGAACTCTCGGTGGGCGAGCATCTGCATTTCGATGATGAATTCGCGGCCCTGATCGTCGTTCGCCTTGATGTCCAAGATCGCAAGTCGGTCATCCAAAGTCTCTTTCTGGCTGAAAGGATTCAAAATCTCGATCTCGCACAGCGGCCGATCTTCGGGCCGATTCAGCACGGCATTCAACAGGTTGAGCAGAATCTCCCGACTCTCGTCGCCTGCGAAAACACGCTCGAAAGCGTAGTCTACTTTCGGATCGATCCCCGTCTCCATCCTGGCCTCGGCCTTTCTACTTCGGCAACGCCGAAGCCTTGTAGTTCGAGTAGTCCGGGCGACTGAAGGCTTCGGTCAGGAACTTTACCCGACGCTATCGAAATCAGGTCCTGTCCGTAAGTCGCTACCTATCGCGCGCATGTGATAGTGGGACCAAAAAATCCCTCTGACTTTGCGAGCGGGTCGTCCGTTCCCCAGGAAATTGGCTTGTCCATTTTCTGAAGAAGTGGGACATGCTTTGAACAATGAATGAAGGCCTCGTCGATTTTCACCACGACCCAGCGCTCGATGGCCGGATTGGCATTCATTGCTCGCCAGTCAGTCTGAACGGCTAGTGGAACTGCAACCTCGTCAGGTGAGCAACTCGAAGCCGTTCCGTTGACGTGTAGGCCCACCGTCGTCTCGAAGAAATCCACGAAGACAAGACCGACGTGCGAGTTCTCCTGGATATTTCCCAAGCTCGCGAACACCCCATTACCTCGGAACTCCGGATAAGCGATGGTCTGATCATCCAGCACCATGACGAATCCCGGTTTTCCGAATCTCGGCGAGCAATCGCAGTTACCCTCGGCGTCCGCAGTCGCGACGAAGACCATCTCTTGGCGTCGGATCAAATCCATCATTCGCTCGTTGAGGCGATCATTCACTTGGAAGTCGTAAAACCGTTGGGCACGATCCTGGCTACCCATTGCCGCCTGAATCTCTCGTTCACCGCGCGATCCACTCATAAGAAATATCGTCCAACAGTTAATCGTGTTCGCGGAGGTGGCAAACCAGCAGACCAACACCAGTCGGCCTGCTTTGTTGGGATGATCTTGGTGTTGATGATTGCTTTCGTCGAGCCAAGCGACGTCACGTTCCGTTTGGTTTGCAGTACCATCACATCAACAAAAAGGTTGCCGAGATGTTTTCGTGGTTACGAGCCTATCGTCGTCGCCGGTGGTTGGCGGAGCCGTTTCCGTCCGCGTGGGATGACATCCTGCAACGGCACGTCAAACAAACGACGCGTTTGCCGGAAGAACTCGTCGAAAAGTGGCGGCAGCGAATTCGAGTGTTTGTGCGAGCGACCTCGTGGGAAGGTTGTCGCGACTTCACGGTCTCGGACGAAGTGAAGGTCATCATTGCGGGTTACGCGACGTTACTGGTGCTCGGACTGGAAGACGAATGGCTCGAACGTGTGTGGCATGTGCTCGTGCATCCGACTCCCTATCAAGGACGTCGAGCGACCATCGGAATTGATGGAGTGGATTACTCGCACGGCGACTGGATGCAGCAGTTGGAAGATGACGTCGAAGACGAACATCTCGGCGAGGCGTGCGTCGAGAGTGGAACTCTGATTTTGGTCTGGAGCGAAGTTCCCACTGCCGAGCACATCACACCTGCCGGACAAAACGTGGTGCTGCACGAGTTCGCTCACGTCATGCACGAACTCTTGGCGGAACGACTGAGGACCGCTCGAACGGAACGCGGTGAACCATGGTTCGAGGCATTCCAATCCGAGTATGACCGGCAAGTCATCGCCTCCGATCGTGGTCGTCGAACTCTGCTCGATGAATACGCCGCTGAAAGTCCGGAGGAGTTTTTCTGCGTCGCCACCGAATGCTTTCTGGAACGTCCCGACCGGATGCGTTCACAAGCACCGACTTTGTACGAGTTGCTCCAGCAGTGTTACGCGCTGGACCCGGCAAGCTGGACTCGTGAGCCATGAAATGCGTGAAGAAGACAGGATTGATCATTGATCATTGGGATCAGAAAATGACAAATGATCAATAACCAACGACCAATCTCCTCCCCTTCTTCCTTCTCCCTCTTGCCGAGCTACACGCCCGGACCGGTTCTGCCTAGCATCCCGCCGCGAACTCAATCACTCAGGAGGTTCATCCATGTTGCCTGCCCTGTGTCTTGTGGTGGCTTTGCTGGGAGCAGACGCTCCGGCACCGACTCCAGCCGATAAAGCGTTCCAAGCGGTCGCCGATGAATTCCTCGCGGGCTACTTTGCCTTCCGTCCGCATACGGCTTTGGAACTCGGACTGCATGAGTACGACGGCAAGCTGGCCGATTACAGCCAAGGATCGTTGAATCGCGAGCGCAGCCGGCTCGCTTTGTTTGAGAAGCGTCTGACCGAGTTGCCGATCAAAGATCTCAGCCCCGCGATTCAAACCGATCGACAAGTCTTGCTAACAGGACTGCGGAAAGCGGTGTTTGAATTCGACTCGCACGATGTTTATCACCGCATCCCCAGCACGTATCCGCTGGCGATGCAGATCGACAATTACTTGATCCGCGACTTCGCGCCGTTGGCCGATCGCGTCCGCTCGATCATCGCCGTCGAGAAGCAGGTTCCCGGCCTGTTGGCGGCGGCTCGCGAGAACTTGCAGCCGGTGCTCGGTCGGCCGATCGTCGAGACGGCGATCAAAGTGACAACCGGTGCTGCAAACTTTTTGCAGAACGATCTGCCGAAGGCGGTCGAGGAACTGAAGGACGAGACGCTACGTGCGGAGCTTAACGAGGCCAACAAGGTCGCCGTGCGCGAGCTGCGCGATTACGCCAAGTGGCTGGAGACCGAGCGACTTCCGAAGGCCGATCACCGGTTCGGCTTGGGAAAAGAGAAGTATGCGCGGATGTTGAGTGATCTGGAGTTGGTCACACAGTCGCCCGATGCGATTCTGGAATTCGGCATGAAGGAACTGCGTCGCGAGCAAGCGGTCTTCGCCGAGACCGCCAAACAGATCAACCCGACGAAGCCACCAATCGAAGTCTTCAAGGCGATTCAAGAAGATCACCCGACGGCCGAGAGTTTGATCCCGGACACCGCGCGAAACTTGGAAGCGATCCGGGAATTCGTAGTCGATCACAAAATCGCGGCGATGCCGTCGGACATCCGTTGCAAAGTGGCCGAGACTCCGCCGTTTCGTCGCGCGACGAGCTTCGCCTCAATGGATTCACCCGGTCCGTTTGAGAAAGGCTCGACGGAAGCGTTCTATTACGTCACTCCCGTTGACCCGGCATGGACGGCGGCCGAAAAGAACGAGTGGTTGACGGCGTTCAATTTCTACACGACCGACGTCGTCTCAATTCATGAAGCGTATCCCGGCCACTACATGCAGCACCTGCATCTCAACGCCTCATCAGCCAGCAAGATTCGCAAGGTTTTTTACAGCTATGCGTTCGTCGAAGGCTGGGCGCACTACACCGAGCAAATGTTGCTCGACGAAGGTTTTCCAGGCACGGGCGATCGGCTGCGAACGGCCAAGTACCGCTTGGCTCAATCTGACGAAGCGCTGCTGCGTCTGTGCCGTCTGTGCGTGTCGATCAAGATGCACTGCGACGACATGACCGTTGACGAGGCGACCAAATTCTTCCAAGACAACTGCTACTACCAAGAACAACCCGCGCGGCAAGAAGCGGTGCGAGGAACTCACGATCCCGGCTATCTGCACTACACACTGGGCAAGTTGATGATCCTCAAACTCCGCCGTGATTGGCAGCAGCAAGAGGGAGTCACCTACTCCCTGCAACGCTTTCACGACGAGTTGCTGCGTCACGGTTCGCCGCCGCTGCCGTTGTTGCGACAAGTGCTGCTGAAGGATCGCAAGCTGTGGGAGCAGGCGCTGTAGCCGTACCCCATGCGGGAAAAGTTGTCACAAACCCCACTGAGCTTGTCTCAGTGGTTTTCAGGCTTTTGCACTACGCGAACGTTTTGAATTCTCGTTTCGCCTCCACATCATTCTGGTTGAGCCGGGACGCTCGTAGTGCATAAGCCCGTTTTCACTGAGGCAAGCTCAGTGGGGTTTGTGTCGTTGTCTGAGATGCGAAATACACGGCGCTACTTCTTGGCATTCTGACGAGCCACATCCAATCGCGGCTTCGCCTTCTCCACAAACTCACTCTTGGGAAACTCGCTCAGCAAAGATTCGTAGTCCGACACGGCTTTGCTCCATTCTCCAAGCTGTTCATCGCACAGCCCTGTCTGAAACAGGGCTGCTGCCTGCCACTCTGGGAATTTGTAGAGGATGTAAACCTTCAAGTAGTTTTCCAGCGCGGACTTGTAGTCCTTTTGGATGAAGTAGGTCTCCGCAATCATCAACTGAGCCTTCGCGGCGGTTTCGGTACGTGCGCCGTTCGGATCATCGATGACCTGCTTGAAGACGACGCGAGCCTCGTCGAATTTGGTTTGTTGCTTGAACGCTCGACCGAGCACTTCGTCCCCTTGATAGAGCAGCCTGTTTTTGCCGTCCCAAGCTCGAAACTCCGCGATCGTCGCCACCGCATCCGGGTATTTCTTCTGCTGATA
>JANNDA010001313.1:0-3690 GCA_031387195.1 Planctomyces sp.
GCCGATTTCGCTCTTAACGAACCGCTTCGCCTGACACGTCGAGCACGAAGATTTGGTTGATGGTCTTGAAGTGAGCGTGATCATCGAATTGCCAGACGACTTTCTTGTCGCGAGTCACCTCGAAGAACTGCGGCTGTTTGCCGATGTGGCCGTGGCCAAGGTAATTGCAAAACACGGTGTTGCCGTTCGGCAGTCGTTGGCAGCCAGCCATCAGTCGCAGCGTGTTGCCCGGCAGATCGTTCTCGTTGAGTTCCCACACAATCTTTTCGGCGGCATCGAGTTCGATGACCTTGTGCCCGTCGCCGCAGGTTATGAGCAGGTGACCATCTGGCAGAGGCACGACTTCGTGTGGATCTCCAGGGACTTTGATCGCTCGCAGGACTTTGCCGTCGCCGTCCAGTTCGACGACTTTCCCCTCGCCCTTGAAGCAGACGAGATAGTGTCCGTCTTTCGTCTTTCTCGTGCCGCGATATTGATTGTGAGCTGTCACCTTCGGATCTGTCGTGAGCTTGATCTCCTTGGCGATCTTCCCCGCGCGATCCACTTCGATGATCCGGCTCGTGCCACCTTCGACGACGAGCACTCGACCGTCCGCCAGCGGCTGACAGGCATGGACCTCGGTCTTCTCCGGGGCCTTGTATTCCCACACCACTTGCTTGGCCGGAGTCACCTCGACGGCACCGTTGACGAAGCAGAAGAGATAGTTGCCGTTCGCCAGCCGCCAACAATCTTGCGGAGCCTTGCAGGCATACTCCCACTCAATCGCGCCCTCGGCGGAGACGACGCACACCTTACCGCCGTTGTGATCGCAGCAAAGAAAAGGATGAGCTGCCTCGGAGCGCATCGGTGCGACGAGGGCAGCCAGTAACACAGCGAAAGCCGAAAAGAGTTTCATAATTCGACGGCTCCAAGAAAGTCAGTTTGGGAAAATCCAACCGTGGTCCAGAGATGGAGACTCACGGCTCTGCTCGCCGACGAGCATAGTAGGTGCCGCCCACTCGACTCGCATCTTGGTCGATGAAGCGCGGGGCCGCAGCTTGTGTCACGAACCGGTCCCATGCCGAGAGATCAAATCTCGGTGGGCTGAGCATTGCCTCGGCGATTTGTTCCAAGTTGGACAGCACGACAGAATCTTGAGGGATCAGACGGGCGGCTTCCAAAAGCCAATTGAGTGCAATGTAGCTCGGATAGATCCAGGCTTGTTCTCCTTCGTTTCTCGCGAAGTCGGCTAATGCGACCGGTCTTGTCTACACACCGCTGCCCGAACTGCGAGATCCGCAAGCCGCTGTGCTTCTGTGAGTTCCTTCCGCAGTTTACGTTTCAGACTCGTGTGATCATTCTCATGCACACCTGCGAGGAAGTGCTGACGCACCAATACGGCGAGGCTGACGACTGCTGATCGTGATCGATGAAAGATCGACTCGTCCTTACTGCGACGGCGACGAAAAGGCGAGGTCGATTTGTTCCTTCAGCCAGCGGCGAGTCGTTTGATAGAGACCGGCTCCGAGGGAGTCGTAGGCTTGGCCGGGAATCGTCAGGCGGCCCGTCGTGCCGGACGTGAGTTGGGACGACAGAGACTCGTTGAAGGCGACTCGGACGGTGACTCGCGGTTCGGGGAACTCGAAGTTCGTGTCTTGTTTTTGGTGGTTCGTGTTTTTGTCGGAGATCGGTCGCACGGGCAACGGGCCACCGGCCATGACTGTCAGGGCGGCGTGAGGCGGGACATGGCTGGCTCGTGGAGTCACTTGGCGAACTTGGCCCGTCAGGCGGCCGATACCGTGCAGGCGGAGCGGGACGCTGGCTTCGGTACGCAAGTCGAGGACGTCGGATTGATCGACGCTGGCGAGGAATTCTTTGCGTGTGTCGTCGCCGATCGTGAGCAACTCGTCCCCCTCGTGAGCGAACGTGCCGGGCAGCCACGGCAGTGAGCGGGACATGACTCGGCCGGCTTGCGGAGCGGTCACAGTCAGCGTGTCGAACTGCCGTTGCTTCTCGGCGTGGCGTTTTTTCAGAGCGGTTTTGTTGCCGGATTCGACTTGCGCGTCCGCCGTCTTCTGATCTTTCAGCAAGCGATGATATTTCAATTCGGATTGGCGGATCGCGGAGACGAGGTCACTGACTTCGGTTTCGAGTTCGAGGTTTTGCAGCTCGATCAACACGTCTCCGGCTTGGACCTCTTGGCCGTCGTGGACATGCACGGCGACCAGGAAACCGGGACTGCCGGCGCGGATGACAGCGAGGTCACGATGCTCGACGAACCCCGGAGCCGTGCGCGTCGCCGGCCACGGGGCCGAGAGCACTGCGGCGACTGCGGCCACGGTGGCGACGATCGCCAGTGCGGCTCGCGCGAAGCGGGCGGGGCTGCGTGACAACAGCGTGGCTCCGTTGCGGAGCCAGCCGAGCAGCGTCTTGCCGCTCCAGAACAGCAGGCCGGCGATGGCCAGCGACAAACCGAGTCCGTGGAACAACGCCGAGGCTGTGATCAGCAGACCGACTGTCACGACCACTCGCCACAGCTGCGCGGCGAAACCGTAGGCCGTGATCAACCGCGATCGCAGAGCCGACTCGCGCACGCCGGTGGATGACGTGCCGAACAAGGCTCGTCGCACGAGGCGGTTGACCGACTCGTTGCCGCGCGGGGCGAGATTGGGCAGCTCGAACAAGTCCGACAGGATGTAGTAGCCGTCGAACTTCATCAGCGGGTTCGCGTTGAAGACCAGAGTGCTCAGGCTGGCCATCACGATCACGTTGTAGAGCAGATGGCGCGGCAGCTCGGCATCGACGCGCTGCCACAACAGCAGCGCGAGCGCGGCGATGAGCAACTCGACGTACATGCCGGCGGCGGCAATTTGAATGCGCTGCCACTTCGAGCGGAACCGCAACGACGACGTCACATCGACGTACGCAATCGGAGCCAGCAGCACGAAGATGACGCCGGTCTCCGGCACCGTTCCGCCGAGCCGCTTGCAGGCCACGGCGTGCGACGCTTCATGGACGATCTTCAGGACCAGCCACGTCAGCGTCAGCCACAGCCAGTTGTCGGGATCGAGGATCGTCCGTGCGGACTTTGTGAACTCCGGCCAAGCCGTGTTGAGCGTGACGAGTGCGGAGACCGCAAGCAGCATCGCGACCAGTATTGCCGGCACGGAATGAATCCAACCAAACGCCTTGGTCAGCGATGTTGCCAGGCGATCGGGGTTGCCGAGCGGAATCTTCAGCCACAGCGGGTTGAGCCGTTCGAGTGTTTTGCGTTGCTGGCGTTGTTCAATGGCGGCGGCCCACGGCTTCGCTCGCGAGAGACCGGCGTCGGTTGCGGTGGCGAGGCCGTTCTCCAACAGCCAGACGAGAATCGTCACCGCTTGCTCTTCGGAGAACGCGTCCTGGACCATCTCGCGAGCGGTCAAGCTGATCGCCTCGGCCGGCGTGGTGTTGCCGTCGAGCAACGACACGAAGGTGTACTCGGCCAGTCCGATGCGGAAGAAGCGGCGTTGCTCGCGGCACTCGACGTGATACCACACGCCGCTGCTGGATCGCTCCGGCCGAAACACTAAGTCCGGCCGCAGTTTCAGCCGCGTTTGCAGAAGATCACGGGTCGATTCGTCGCGAAGCATGGTTGAGTCGGTCACTAACCCGAAGCGTGAGCGAGGGCGGGCGCGCCGAGAGACAATGTTGTGTCAGCCAATGTAATGT
>JANNDA010001342.1:0-2728 GCA_031387195.1 Planctomyces sp.
TTGGCGTGTTGACCAAGTAACCCGAAGCATGAGCGAGGGCGGACGCTCTACAAAAACGACGGAGTCAGCGTTTTTTGAAGCGTCCGCCCTCGCTTACGCTTCGGGTTACATAGCAGCTTCGCCGCTTTTATCGTGCTTTCCAATCGATGTTCGACAAACGTGACAACGCCAATTGCAGCGCGTGCGTCCCCAACCGTCCGCCACCTTGAGCCTTCAGCGCCAGATAAAGCTGATTGCCCATCGCCAATCCAGGCAGAGCCAGGTTCATCCGCTTGGCCTCGTCGAGCGCGATCCCCATGTCTTTGATGAAGTGCTCGACGAAGAAGCCCGGATCGAAATTGTTGGCCATGATCCGTGGACCAAGATTCGACAACGACCAGCTTCCCGCCGCTCCGACCGAAACGGACTTCATCACCGTCTCCAAATCAAGCCCCGACTTGTAGCCGTACAACAACGCCTCGCACACGCCGACCATGTTGCTTGCTATCAAAATCTGATTCACCATCTTGGTGTGCTGTCCGGCACCCGGACCACCTTGATGGATAATCGTCTTGCCCATCGCGGAGAAGCAGGGCTGCAACGCTTCGACGATTTCTTTGTCGCCACCAATCATGATCGACAGCGCGGCGTTCTTCGCACCGATGTCACCACCGGAAACCGGAGCATCGACGCTGAAGACTCCTTTCGCTTTCGCCGCTTCAGCAATCTCAACCGCGAGCGACGGTTCGCTGGTGGTCATGTCAACCAGGATATTTCCCGGCTTTGAGCCCGCGAGTGCTCCGTTCGCACCAAGCATCACTTCGCGGACATCGCTGGGGAATCCGACGATCGAGAAGATGACGTCGCATTGTTCCGCGAGCACCTTCGGTGATTCGGCCCAACCGGCCCCCTTCGCGATGAGTGCGTCAGCTCGCTCTTTCGTGCGGGTGTAGACCGAGACGGCAAAGCCTGCCGCCAGCAAATGACCGGCCATGCTGTTACCCATCACGCCAGTGCCGATCCAACCAATCGTCGTCTTGCCCGGAGCAATCACCGGAACCGTCATCGTGTTTCCTCTCTGAAGACTATTCTCGTAGCACAGGCGGCTCGCCTGTGATTCCCGCCGCGTGCGGGTGCGGGAGTATATCGGCGGGATTTCGGCATCTCTACCACGGAGTGAGTCGCGTCACCCATTGACCAAAAACGTCGCCGTTTCCGCGAGAAACGGCTGCATAATCGCCACCACTTGCGGCGGCAGGCCGACTTCGTGGATCGCTCGATCCATCAGTGCGACCCAACGGTTACGAGCGGCTGACGGGATCGCAAATGGAGCGTGCCGCATTCGCAAGCGAGGATGACCGCGTTCTGCGATGTACCGCTGCGGCCCACCAAAACGATAAATGAGAAAGTCACGCAAGCGGCGCTCTGCCGCAGCCAATTCCTGCGGCGGATACATCGGGCCGAGCAAATCATCCGTGGGAACTTGGCGATAGAACGCAGCCACCAACTGGCCGAATCCCTCTTCGCCAATGACAGAATAAACCGAGGCCATCACGGCTTCATCGGGCATGAACTTGAACTCCGTGAGTTATTTCGCGGCGAAGCCGCAAGTACGTAGCCGTCACCGCTCCGCGTGACGAGCCGATTGCTCATCAACGCTTTGTAAAGCGACCGGCTCGTCACGCGGAGCGATGACGGCTACGTAGTTCGGACGATGTCCGACTTCGTGCTTTCGACGATGGCCACCAATTCCGCTCGCTCGGCGGCCGGGACTTGAAACTTGTCAAACGTCTGCCGCAAGTCATCGAGGAACGCTTGCCATTCGCCCTCGGTGATATCGAGATGCACGTGCGAGTCGTACATCGACCGGCCTGTGTATTTCTGAGGCCCACCGGCGGCCCAGCAGACTTGTTCGGTGACTAAGTATTTGAACCCCGCCTTCGAAACGCGGTGATGCGCTTCATCCACTTTTGGGTTCGCGTTCAAACGTGGGTCATCCATGATGCGGTCGATGAAGTCATCGACGACCGCCGCGATCGCGTACACGCCGCCGAGACGCTCATACAAAGTAGGGGAGTTCGACATGTTTGCCTCCAATGACTGCTCATGTGAGCCGGGCGGCGTCAGCCACCGGACAATGTCCTCGTACTCGTCACCCGGCTCGCCAAGATCATTACAACTACTTTGCCAACCGATACAGCGCCTTGTCCGTCCGCACGAATAACGCTCCGTCGATCGCCGCGGGAGTCGCCATGATCTGGCCATCGAGCGTGTTCGTCGCGAGCAGTTTGTATTCCTTGCCCGGTGCGAGCACGAACGTCTGCCCTTCGCGATTTCCCACATAAATGCGACCGTCGGCGATCAGCGGCGACGAACAAAAGTTGCCACCGAGTCGCTCGGTCCACAACGATTCGCCGCTCTTGGCATCCAACAACGTCGCGACTCCTTTGTCGGCGATCACGAGCAATTCGTCACCGACCAGCAACGGCGACGGCATGTTCGGAGCCTGCTTCTTGAACCGCCAAGCAATCTCCGGAGTGCCGCTCAATTTCACGGCGAGAATCTCCGGCTTCATGAAGCTGGTGCTGAAAAAGACCATGCCGTGGCCGATCACCGGACGAGGCACAATGGAAAACCCCTGGGCTCCATAACTGAGCTTCCACAACTCGCGACCGCTCTCCGGATCGTAAGCGTACAACCAGTCGGCACCGGGCGAGATCACTGTCGGCTGGCCACCCAGCTCCGTGAC
>JANNDA010001345.1:0-3328 GCA_031387195.1 Planctomyces sp.
GTCACGGAGCTATCTTCGCCCGCTCAAATCACCGAGGTTTATGAGGAGTTTAGGTTTTGACAACATCCGCAAAGAGTGCGTCGGTCTCGTTCGCCGATCTGGGCTTGAGTGAACCGACACTGGCTGCGCTTCGCAACATGCAGTTCGAGAAGCCCAGTCCAATTCAAGCCGCCTTCATTCCGATCGCGATGAGCGGCTCCGACTGCATCGGCCAAGCTCATACC
Source organism: Planctomyces sp. (assembly GCA_031387195.1). Classification (GTDB taxonomy): domain Bacteria; phylum Planctomycetota; class Planctomycetia; order Planctomycetales; family Planctomycetaceae; genus SXKJ01. The sequence continues at coordinate 225 of JANNDA010001345.1, forward strand.
GGCACCGGCAAGACCGCCGCATTCGTGCTGCCCATGCTCGAACGATTGGACTTCGGCCGTCCGGTCGTGCAAGCCCTCGTACTAACTCCGACTCGCGAATTGAGCGAGCAAGTCGCGGAAGAGTGCAAACGACTGTCGTACTCATCGCAATGCAGGACGGTTTGCATCGTGGGCGGACGCCCGGCTCGAGCACAGATTGCCGAACTGGACAAGGGGGTGCATATCGCTGTCGGCACACCGGGTCGAGTGATCGATCTGATTGAACGACAAAGCTTGCGTCTTGGCGATCTGCAGTTCGTTGTTTTGGACGAAGCCGACCGAATGCTCGACATCGGCTTCCGGCCGGACATCGAAAAAATTCTTCGTCGCTGCCCGCCCGAACGACAAACGCTGTTGCTCTCCGCAACGTTGCCGCCGCCGGTTGAGCGTCTCGCGAATCGTTACATGAGGTCGCCGCAGAAAGTGGACATGTCCACGAACGGCATCGCGGTGAAGACCGTTGAGCAGTATTACGTGACCGTCGATTACGACCGCAAAATGGAGACGCTCCGCTGGCTGCTGCTCGATCAACGCCCGCAGCAAGTGCTGGTATTCCTCCGCACGAAACGGGGAGCCGATGACCTGTATCGCAAGTTCGCCGGCAAGTTGCCGGACGTGGCGATCCTGCACGGCGACTTGGCTCAAACACACCGCGACCGAGTCATGAAGCAGTTCCGCTCCGGCGAGGTCCGCATGTTGATCGCCACCGACGTCGTCGGCCGAGGGATCGACATCAGCGGCATCTCGCACATCATCAACTATGACATTCCGGAGTACTGCGACGACTACGTCCACCGCGTCGGCCGCACCGGCCGCCTGTCGTCGGACGAAAAAGGTTACGCCTTCACGTTCGTCACCCGCGATCAAGGCGAGCAACTCACCAACATCGAAATCCGCATCAACACGATGTTGCCGGAATACAAAATTCCCGGCTTTGAGTCCGCTCGCCCGAAAGCCCCACGCAAGACAATCCACGAAGTGGAAGGCTTTTCCAATCGGTAGGCAGCAAGCATGAGCACCATCCTTGCCTGGACTGCATTCGTCTTGGGAGCGCTGCTCAGCTTCTTCAATTTCTACCTGTCGTTCCTTCGCTATCCATTACATCGGCTGCGCGGTTTCCCTAAAGAGTCCTTCCGTTGCGCTTCTGGCATACCGTTGTTTGGTTCGATTCTTCTTGGCTCCGCATTGCTGGGTCTTCATGCCCAGCCCGGCATGTTACCTGTAGTAATCGCATTGGCCGTGATCGATACCGGCGGTCTTGTTTGGATTGTTGGTGCGATGATTTACATGCTGATCCATCTGCTTGTTTACGGAACAAGGGACGGATAACAGAGTGGAAGCAATGCTGAGCCGTACGAACTTCGCCAACCTTTCTTGCGAATCTGCGGCGGGTCACGACAATCCCCGATTCGCGTCTGCGACTGGCGGCTCTGTTGTCCCTGTTGCACGAAGCGGGCGCACCACACACTTTTCGCGCGAGCCGGGGTCAGGCACCCCAAAGTGCGTCGTGCGCCCGCACGGGGCGTATCGAAGTTCACGGAAGAAGATCGGAGAATTGTTGCTCGTGGCCAAGAAGAAACCGTCTGCCTCTGCTGCCGTTGCCTCACCTGTTGACCAAGAGGTCCGCGTGGAGGAGGTCACGCAGGAGATCGGTCGCTACCTGTGGGAGCACCTGCATCGCCGTAAGGCTTCGATTTTTGAGCGGCGTTGGTGGGACGACCGCATCCTGTCGTGGGCGATGGCGGATGAGTCGGTCAAAGTCCAGATGTTTCGCTTTGTCGATGTGTTGCCTCGGCTGAAGACGCATGAATCGGTCACTCGGCATCTTCAGGAATACTTCGAGGAAGTCAGCTCGCACTTGCCGGGGGCGGCTCGGTTGGTGCTCGATTGGGCGGAACCGAATACGGTCCTCGGCCGAGCGCTGGCGGTGAATGCTCGCTCGAATGCCACGCGGATGGCGCAGCGATTCATCGCCGGTTCGACTGTTGATGAGGTGCTGTCTGCCGTCGCAAAATTGCGGAAGCAGCGTTTCGCCTTCACGCTCGATCTGCTCGGCGAAGCGACGATTTCGACCGGAGAATCGGACGCCTATCAGCAGCACTATCTGAAGTTGATCTCCGGCCTGGCCGAGCAAGTGAATCACTGGCACGAGGACTGTCAGCTCGATTGCGATCAAAGTGGTGCGATCCCGCGAGTCAACGTCTCGCTGAAATTGTCTGCGTTGTGCAGTCACTTCCGGCCGGTTGATCCACAGGGGACCACCGACGAAGTGCTGTCGCGTCTGCGGCCGATCTTGCGAGCCGCTCGCGAGCATGGGGCTTACGTGCATATCGACATGGAGCAATACGCCTTCAAAGACCTGACGCTCGCCATCTTCCAACAGGTGTTGATGGAGAAGGAGTTTCGCGACTTCGCCGACGTCGGCATCGTTTGCCAAGCGTATCTCCCCGACGCGGAAAGTGACTTACAACAGTTGCTCAAGTGGTCGAAGAAACGGGGCACGCCGATCACCGTACGGCTCGTGAAGGGGGCGTACTGGGACTACGAAACCGTCTCCGCTGGACTCAAAGATTGGCCAGTGCCGGTCTTTCAAGAGAAGTGGGAATCGGATGCGAACTTCGAGCGATTGTCGCGGCTGTTGATGGAGAACTATGAGGTGCTGCGACCGGCTTTGGCGAGTCACAACCTTCGCAGCTTGGCTCACAGCATCGCCTGGGCAAGACAGCTCAAGGTGCCGATCGAGGCGTATGAAATCCAAATGCTTTACGGCATGGCGACCGAGCAAGCTCAGCTCTTCGCCGAAATGGGACATCGAGTCCGCATCTACACGCCATTCGGCGAGTTGATCCCCGGCATGGCCTACCTCGTCCGCCGTTTGCTGGAGAACACGAGCAACGATTCGTTCCTCCGCCACAGCTTGACCGATCACGTCTCAGTCGAAGAGCTGATGCGACCGCCGACCGATCACGGTTCGTTCCCCCCGTCCGGTCCCCTCTCCCCCGCATCGGGGGAGAGGGTTAGGGCGAGGGGGCCGAGCGGTCCCACGACTCCCGACGACGTCCTCT
>JANNDA010001369.1:0-3637 GCA_031387195.1 Planctomyces sp.
GAAACACTTCAGGTTACATCAGTTCGAATTCAGAACTACCGGTCAATCGTGGACGAGCAGTTCAAGTCTGACCGACTCAACCTTTTCGTTGGTCTGAACGATGTCGGCAAATCGAACATCTTGCGTGCGCTTGACCTTTTCTTCAATGGCCGCACTGCGGCGAGTCCATTCGTATTCGCCAGAGACTTTTGCAAATACACCAAAACTCCCGTAAACAAAGCCAAGGAATCCCGAGTAACGCTCACTCTAAAGTTGCCTGCCTCTTATGATGCCGCTGAGATTCACTGGAAGAAGGTGTGGCGCGTCGGTGGGGAATATGAGCCCGGAACCGAACTTTGCCATGTCGACAAGACTCCACTCAAACCCCGCTCTAGGGTCCCGGCGCTACTCAATGCGATTCGCTTCGAATACGTTCCAGCCGTAAAAGGCAACGATTACTTCGAGACACTACTCAAAGCCCTTCACGATGTCCTTGTCGACACTGTCGCAGATGAGATTCGTTCTGCTTCTGGTGGTTTTACATCAACGATTAACGACAAGACACGCAGCGCGCTCGACGAAATCGACACGAAACTCGGAATCAAGAGCACGATCGAGCTGCCAGCCGATTTGCGCGAGCTATTCTCTCGTTTGGAATTTCAGTCGCAAGGTAAGATGGCGGTCTCCCTTGGCCAGCGCGGTGACGGCGTAAAGGCCCGCCACATCCCTATTCTGCTCCACTACATTGCTCAGCAGTCCCGGTCGCGGCGGGTTAAAGGCAGTCCTCAATCACAAACGATTTGGGGATTCGAAGAACCAGAGAACAATCTGGAAATGAGTAAGGCCGCTGACCTCGCGAAGGAGTTTGTCGAATACAGCAAAGAGATTCAAATCTTCGCAACGACACACTCCCCGGCGTTCTACTCGCTTGGAACCAGTGTCCCCGAGACCAGCATTTTTCTTGTGACTGGCACAGGCGCAGACGGAGACACCGTCGTTAAACCCGTCAAAGCTGGGGATTTGGAGGCAGTAGATGAACACGTTGGTATTCTCCCAATTATCGCTCCCTCGTTCGCCCGCGCGGTCGCGGAACGGGATAAATCGTTGGCCATGCTTAGTGACGTAAAAAAGTTGGACCGACCAACAGTCTTTGTTGAGGGCGAAACAGATGTTTCAGTTCTAGAAAAGGCTTTCGGATTATTCGCGCCGCATTTGCTGACTCAAGTGACGATCCGCAGCACAACGTCTGCGGGGGCAAATTGGGTGAAGGACATGCTTATTTCATGGGCTCATGGGCGAGTTGCTCACAAGGCCTTGGGGATTTGCGACTCAGATGAAGCTGGCACTCAGGCACGGCAAGAGGTTCATGAGAACCCGCGAGTCCAAAGTGCCAATCACTCATCCAACAAGGATGGTAACAAGCAGCACATACAAGTCCTCCAACTTCACAAACCGCCTGCGTTACTTCCAATTTTCCAAAAAGGGCTCAAGCTCCCCATAGCCTTGGAAGAACTTTTCCCAATTTCCATTTGGCGGCATGCAGAAGCACAGAACTGGCTGGTGGAACGCAGCGACATTGTTCGCCTCAATCAGTTCACGGCACTTGGGACCACTTTCGAGGACCATTGCCGAAACAAAGGCGCCACAGCCGAAGAACTTTTCCTCCTGACGAGGTGTTTTCCAATGGAGACGAAGGAGAAGTTCGCCAAATACGTTTGCAAGCTGTCAGGCCAGTCGTGCACCGATGCGTTTGCTGCCTTTGAAGATCTCACTCGGAAGGTCGAACAATTTTTTGGAATTAACACTTCGCAGGCGGTCACAGGTTCAATGCCAGCTCAAAAACCATGAGCCTCAACGAATCCATCGTCGAAGACGCCGCGCTCGAATGGTTCGGGGAGCTGGGCTATGCGGTCGGGCACGGGCCGCATCTCGCGCCCGGTGAACCGGCGGCGGAGCGGGATTCGTTTTCTGAGGTGGTGCTGGTGGGGCGCTTGCGCGAGGCCATCCGGCGGCTGAACCCGGCATTGAGCGAACCTGTTTTTTCAACAAGAATGCCGAACGCTCTTTAACCCATGGCTGCCAAACCGAAATTCGACCCGCGCAAGCTGATGGAGATGGCCATCGACGTGATGCGTCAGTCCATCAACGAACCGCGAGATGATGATGCCGTCCCGCCCAAGGTGGGAGCGGTGCTGTGGAAGCCCGATGGGACCGTTGAGGCGGCTGCCCGTGGTGAGTTGCGTTATGGCGACCACGCGGAGTTCACCTTGTTGGAACGGAAGAATCGCAGCAATCGGCTGGATGGCTCGATTCTCTTCGCCACGCTCGAACCCTGTGCGCCTGGTGCGCGAAATCACCCGAAACTGGCCTGCGCGGAGCGCATCGTGAATGCCCGCATCAAGGAGGTCTATGTCGGCATCCAAGACCCGCACCCGAAGGTGGCGGGCGAAGGCCTCAAGTTTCTCAAACGCCATGGCGTGATCATTCACATTTTTGATCGCGACCTTCAGGAGGTCATCAAGCAGGAGAATGCCGAATTCTTTGACCTGGCGGAGCGTGCCGCTGAGAAACACCGGAGGCGTGCGACCATCACGCTTTCTGAGTATGAGAAGCCGAATGCCGAAGTGCTGCTTAAAGACCTTTCCGATGAGGCATTGAAGCGTTACCAGAAGTTTCTCGGGCTGGGAGAAAAGGAGACTGCAGTATTTCACCGCCGACTGCAGCAGCAGGGCTTACTGGAAGTCTCCAGGGACAAACGGCAACCGACTGGATTCGGCACGCTGTTGTTTGGGCAGCATCCAAGGGATTCAATCGCTCAGGCGGGTTTACTTGCCACCATGCACTACGAAGACGGTCGTGAGGAAGTTCGTGACTTCGACGGCCCGATGGTTCTTGTGCCCGAGCAGGTTTTTCAATGGCTGAAGGATAAGCTACCCAATCCCATCAAACGGAGCGGAGCACAGCGCGTGGAAGTGAACGAAGCACTCTTTGAGCTTGTTCGCGAAGGCGTGGTGAACGCGCTGGTGCATCGCGACTATGGCATCAAAGGCGCGAAGTGCCAGTTGAGCGTCACGCCGGACGCCATCGTGGTGAAAAGTCCCGGTGGCCCAATCGAGCCGATCACGCTCGAACAGCTTCAATCGTTCAACGCTCCGATGATCAGCCGGAATCCACGCCTGCACGCGGTCTTTTCCAAGATGGAACTGGCTGAGGAACGCGGTTTGGGACTGAAGTCGATGAAAAGTCGTGCTGCTGAGGCTGAACTTCCGCTTCCCAGATACACATGGGAAGATCCATATTTGGTGCTGACGTTGTATCGCTCGCCGGAAAGCGCGACAAAGAGCCTCGGCAAGGATGTCATCGAAAGCTTGAGCAAAACGGAGCGGGCTGGCTGGGAGTGGCTCGCGACTAGGGAGACGACGTCCTCGACCGAGTATGCCTCCGCCATGGCGGTTCCCAACCGGACGGCGCTCAATCATCTAAAGCGATTCACCGATTTGAAGGTTTTGGAAAAGACCGGCTCCGGTCCGACAACCCAGTATCGCGTGATTCGCCGATGAAACTCCAGATTCACACTCCGCCGATCCCGCCAAAATGGCGGGATAGATGCAGGCTTGAGGGGCTGTTTAACGAATCCCGCCAAATATCCCGCCAAAAT
>JANNDA010001399.1:0-2516 GCA_031387195.1 Planctomyces sp.
ACGATGCCTAATAAACTGTTAATACCATTCGTCAACAATCGCTTTATCGACTCTCTTGGATTGTGTGAAAAAACTTCTGATGGCCACTCTTGCCCTTCTCAAATGACGGGAAAGAGTGCCCGTCCTACAAACTCAATGTTGGTACGAATCGCCGCAGTCGCAGACTGTTGGTCACGACCAGCACGCTGCTGGCGGACATCGCGGCGGCGGCAAAACCGGGCGGGAGCATGATTGGCCCAAACGCCGAAAGCAACCCGGCTGCGAGCGGGATTGAGACTATGTTATATGCGAATGCGAAGACCAGATTTTGGCGGATGATGCTCAGCGTGCGGCGAGCCAATTCGATGGCGTGAGGGACCGCTCGCGGGTCGCTGCCGATGAGCGTGACGTCGGCCGCTTCGATCGCCACATCGGCACCCGCTCCGATCGCGAAGCCGACATCGGCGGCGGCGAGTGCGGGAGCATCGTTCACTCCGTCACCGATCATCCCCACTTTGCGTCCGGTCGCTTGCAGCGAACGAACGACGTCAGCCTTTTCCGACGGCAAGCGTTCGGCTTCGATCAACGAGATGCCAAGTTTGTGAGCCACGTTCTTCACCACAGCCAAACGATCGCCACTCACGATTCCCGTCGCGACATGCAGACGCCGCAGAGCCAACGTCGCATCCGCCGTCGTCGGACGCACGCGGTCTTCGGCGGCCAGCACGCCCAAAACTCGATCGCCTCGCGCGACGAACAACGGCGTGCGACCGAGCATCGACCAACGGTCGCTCAGTTGCCGTAGCTCAGGCCGCTCGCCGGAACCACTTAGGCGAGCCGCCTGAGCGACGATCCAGCGCCAATTGCCGAGCAACACCGTCTCGCCATCTAGCACTGCCTTCAAGCCGAGCCCCGGCTCAGAGATGACGTTCTCTGGCAGCGCCTCGAAAGCCAGAGACTCTTGCTTTGCCAGAGCCACGACCGCTCGCGCGAGTGGATGATTCGAGCCCGCCGCAATCGTCGCTGCGACGCGCAGCAACTCGGTTCGCGAAACACCGTCGGACGGGATCGCTTCCACAATCTCCGGACGTCCTTCGGTCAACGTGCCGGTCTTGTCAAACAGAGCAATCTGCAACGCGGCCGTCCGTTCGAGTGCCGCTCCATCTTTGAAGAGCACGCCGAACTCCGCTCCTTTTCCCATCGCCACCATGACCGCTGTCGGTGTCGCCAGCCCGAGCGCGCACGGGCACGCCACAACCAACACCGCGACGGTGCGCGTGATCGCGGTATTCAGGTCCGCGTGATTCAGCCAAACGACGAACGTGACCGCTGCGATCGCCAACACGATCGGCACAAACACGCCCGCCACGCGATCGGCCAACCGGGCGATCGGCGCTTTGCTCCCTTGAGCGTCGCGCACCAACGCGGCAATGCGACGTATCGCCGTCTCATCACCGATCTGTTCGGCTTGAAAACGGAAACTTCCCGATTGATTCACCGAACCGCCGAGCACTCGATCCCCCGGTTGTTTGCGAACCGGCAACGACTCACCCGTAAAACTGCTCTCATCAACTTCGGTCACCCCAGCCAAAACGACACCATCAACAGGAATGCGTTCGCCCGCGCGCACCAGAACCGTGTCCCCCACGACGACTTGATCGATGGGTAGTTCGAGTTCGGATTCTGAAGACAACAGATCGTTCGAGGTTCTCAGTACGTGTGCTATTGGGGCCTGCAAATCCAAGAGCCGCCCAATCGCGTCTGACGCCTTCCGTCGAGCACGGGCTTCGAGCGTTCTACCAATTCGGACAAAGACAATAATCAGCACGGCAGCCATCAAATGTGATCCGCACGCCGCCGTTTCAACATTAGTGAGTTGATGATCGGTGTGTTGAGGTGGGAAAATCGCGGACCAAGCTCCTGCGACAAACGCAGTCCCCGCTCCGATCGCCACAAGCACGTCCATGTCGAGCGACGCATGACGCAGTGACTTCGCCGCGTTGATGAAGAACTCGCGGCCCGCGCCGATCAGCACTACCGTCGCCAATGCCAGCATCCACCACTCAGCGCGAGCGACTGATGTCTCAAACAACGACAGCAGAACTAACGCGATCGTCGGAGTGACCGGCCACAGCAGATCGAACCAGTCGGCCAACGCTGTGGGCGAATGAACGCCTTCGTGCTCACCGCCACTCTGCGCATGGCGATCGAAGGAAACCAGGCGATAGCCGATCTCGACGAGCGCTGAAGCAACATCAGGAATTGGCCCCGTTCCATGGACGATGCGGCCTTCGTTGGTCGCCAGATTCACCGCGACTTCGCTCACTCCAGGCAACTTTCGCAGAGCCGTTTCAATGCGTGCAACACACGCGGCACAGTACATTCCCTCAATGCGGAATCGATGGCTTTGGGTCATCAGTACGCCAGCTTTTGTCTCGTGAAGGTATTCGATCGCAGGGGTTCGCCACTGTATCACGATCGCTCATCGGCGGCTGTTGCTGAGGTCTGAAAATGTCCGGCCGTTGGACAAGAACGTG
>JANNDA010000014.1:0-10878 GCA_031387195.1 Planctomyces sp.
GCTTTACCTGCCGCCGTTGCGGGATCGGTTGGAGGATGTGCCGTTGCTCGCGAAGAATTTCCTGCGCGAGTTCGCAAAAGAGAACGACAAGCCCGTGGCGGATTTCACTGCGGACGCGCTGGAATTGCTGTTGAATCACCGCTGGCCGGGCAATGTGCGCGAACTGCGTTCCGCCATCGAGAGCGCGGTGGTGATGTGTCGCGGCGAGCGGATTTCAGCGCGCGATCTGCCGCGCACGGTGCGCTCGGAGCTTGCGCCGACGGCTGATCCCGGACGGTTTCTGGCGAAGAATGACTTGACCGTGAAGGAAGCGGAGAAACAATTGATCATTCGCGCTTTGAAAGAAACCAACGGCAACCGCACACTGGCAGCGAAGAAAATTGGAATGCCGCGCCGGACATTTCATCGGAAGTTGCACACGTATCACTTGGAAGGATTTTAATTATGCCGTCAATTCAAGACCTGATTCACAAGTTTGAGGAAAAGGGAAGTGCCGGAATGCGGATCGCATTCATGGTGTTGCTCACGGGCTCGCTGATGCTTTGTTACAATTGGCGTGCGTATCGCAACATGGGGACGCAGGAGGCGATGGATGCGGCGCAGGTGGGGCGGAACATTGCCGAAGGGCACGGCTTCAAGACGCAATTCATCCGACCGTTCAGCGTTTATCTCGTCAAGCAACACAATAAAGACAGGCTCACGTCCACGGACACCAACTCGCGCCCGGACTTCGCGCAGCTAAAAGGAATGCACCCGGATCTGGCGAATCCGCCGGTGTATCCGCTCGTGCTGGGTGGATTGATGAAGGTGCTGCCGTTTGATTACAAGGTGAACACCTCCGACCCTTTTTGGAGTGTACCAAATCCGCGGCTGCGCATCATGACGGAGGAGGAGCGAAAAAACGCTCCGGCGCGCATGTTTGCGCGATACAAACCCGACTTCTACATCGGCCTGTTCAATCAGACGCTGCTGATCTTCGTGGCTGTGATGACATTCTTCCTGGCGAAGCGATTGTTCGATCCGAGCGTGGCTTGGATGTCATACGTGCTCGTTATATTCTGCGAACTACTCTGGCAATTCAGCGTGTCGGGGTTGTCCACAATGCTGTTGATGGTGATCTTCATGGGGCTGATCTGGTGTCTGGTGTGGATTGAAAGCGAGGAGCGCGAACCTGTGTGGGGACATCGCGCACAGACATGGCTCGCTGTCGCCATAGGGTTGTTGATGGGCATCGGTATGTTGACGCGTTATTCATTCGGCTGGCTGATTATTCCAGTGCTGATCTTTTTGGGAATCTTTTGCGCGATCCGGCGGAATCAGATTTTGATTATCACATCCGCCGTTTTCCTGCTGGTCATCACGCCGTGGATTGGGCGGAACATCATGGTGAGCGGGACGCCGTTGGGGACGGCGGGCTATGCGCTCGTGGATGGGACGATGCTTTTTCCAGAAAACAAACTGGAGCGCGCACTTGAACCGGATTTCAGATCGCTGGGATTCAGACCGTTTCTTTACAAACTCAGCACCAACGCGCGAAACATTATTCAGGATGAACTTCCCAAGCTCGGCGGAAGCTGGGTGACGGCGCTGTTCCTCGCGGGACTGCTCTTGAGCTATCGCAACCCCGCGCTCGTGCGTCTGAGATATTTTCTGTTGGCGACACTGCTCGTCCTTTTCTTCATCCAAGCACTTGGCAAGACTCAACTCTCAGAGGATTCACCGGTGTTGAACTCCGAAAATCTCCTCATCCTGCTCGTGCCGGTCATTTTCATCTTTGGTGCGGGACTGTTTTATACGTTGCTGAACCAGATCAACCTCAAGATTCGTGAACTACAGATCGCCATCGTAGTCGCGTTCGGAATCCTGATGTGTCTGCCGATGGCGTTCATATTCATGCCGCCCAAAACCACTCCGCTGGTCTATCCGCCGTATTATCCGCCCGCCATCCAGCAGACGTGCAATTGGATGAAGCCGAGCGAACTGATGATGAGCGACATCCCCTGGGCGATGGCGTGGTACGGCAATCGTCAATGCCTCTGGCTCACCGCGAATGCCGAGTCACAGTTCTACGCGGTGCATGATTTCATCAAACCGGTGAAGGGGCTTTACCTCACGCCGCAGACCACGGACAGCCGATTCCTCTCAGGATGGGTGCGCGCGGGCGAACATAGTTGGGCGGCGTTTGTTTTGGAATTCATCCTCCGCAAGCAGGTCTCGTCCAAGTTCCCATTGCAAAGAGCACCAGACGGTTTCATACCGGAACAACTCTTTCTTTCCGATTACGACCGCTGGAAGACAGAAGCAGTGGGCGTCATCGCGCCGCCGTCAGAAGAAGAGTCACCGAAACCTGCGGCGAAGACTGGGGAAAAGCCTGCGGAAAAACCTGCGGGGCAGAAGTAGAAGCTCCGCGTGGTCGCATCAGGCGCGAGCCGAAGTGGCGGTCCGTTGCTGACAGCCGCGCTCCGTTAAATCAGTGACCACCACTTCGGGTCGCCCCTGTGACATCTCCGCGCTCGACAATTTCGCCGTGGCTTCTCACATTTCCACCATGCTCAAAACAATGTCACGCGTCTGTCTTCTGTTGCTTGCCACACTGAATCTTTCGGCGCAGTCCGCACAGACCAACACATCCGCTGCATCGCTCACCGAACTTCAATTGCGCCTTACCACGTTGATGAGCGAACCACGCTTTGCTGCTGCGACGTGGGGCGTGAAAATTGTTTCACTCGAATCCAAGAAAACTGTCTTCGAGCATGACGCTGGAAAACTTTTCAGCCCCGCCTCCAACTGCAAACTTTACACGATGGCTCTCGCGCTGGATCAACTCGGCGGCGATTACCGCATCAAGACGTCGCTCTACTCGACTGCCAAACCTGACAAGCGCGGCACGCTCAAGGGAGATTTGATGGTGTATGGTCGCGGCGATCCAACGATGAATGCGCGTTTGAACAGCGGCGACATTTATCGCGCATTGCAACCTCTCGTGGCTGCGCTGACCAATGCGGGAGTCCGTCGCATCTCCGGCGATCTCGTAGGCGATGAAAGTTTCATCACTGGTTCGCCTTACGGATCGGGCTGGGCGTGGGATGACGTGAATTATTATTACGGAGCAGAAATTTCCGCGCTCACGATCAATGACAATACCCTGCGAGTTTCTGTCCAACCCGGCGGCAAAGTTGGCGAACCCTGCCAGCTTTCCATCGCGCCGCTCACGAGCTACGTCGTCTTGAGCAACCGCACGCAAACAATCGCAGCCGGTGGAAAGCGCGATCTTAATTTCTTTCGGCCCGGCGAGCAGAACGTCATCTTCGTGACCGGTAAGATGCCGCTGGGTGAAACCAATTTCTCTGACGAAGTGACGATGCACGATCCGGCGAAGTTGTTTGTAACGTTCTTCAAAGAGGCGTTGCAACGCAATGGAATCAAGGTGAGCGGGAAAGTTCGCACGATAAACTGGCTGAGTCCGCAAGCGAAGCCGGTTGATTTATCGAAGTGGGTGGAGCTAGGCGCGGTGGAGTCGTTGCCGATGCGAGAGATCAACCGCGAGGTGCAGAAGCCGTCGCAGAATCTTTACACTGATTTGATGCTGGCGCATGTCGGCGCGTTGACGGAACAACGCGTTTCAAGCCGCATCAACCTCGGCGATACCACCAATCAGACGGAGGCCGTCATCGGGCGCATTTCATCTGAAGACCTTGGCGTGCGCGAACTGGAGAAGTTTCTAAAAAAGATCGGAGTGAAGCGCGGCGATGTGGAGTTTGAGGAAGGCTCCGGGCTTTCTCGCAACAACCTCGTTACGCCAAACGCCACTGTCACGCTGCTGGAATACATGAGTCGTCACGCTGAGGCAGAAAGTTATTTGCGAGCATTGCCGCTGGCGGGAGCGGATGGTTCGTTGCGGAATCGCATGAAGAAAACGCGCGCGGAAGGAAATGTCCACGCCAAGACCGGTACTTTGCGCTGGGCGAACGCACTCTCCGGCTATGTAACTACTGCGGCTGGCGAACGCCTCACGTTCAGTCTCATGTTGAATCGCTACCAAGCACCGGATGCCGAACACGCCGCGCGAAACGAGTTGGACAAGATCGCGGTGATGCTGGCGGAGTTCAATGGGCGGACGGATCAGTAAGAGTTGGCGTGGCAAAGTGGGTTGAACAACTCTTTCTCCCGGACTGAACGACGCTTGCACCGAAACCGCGCCGCCGCTACCGTCACACAGGTCGCGTTTGTAGCTCAGTTGGATAGAGCATCTGCCTTCTAAGCAGAGGGTCGTGGGTTCGAGTCCCGCCAGACGCACCATTCGATTTACGATTTTGGATTTGAGATTTACGATTTCTGCGCGTGATCACTCTTGAACATCTTGCCGAACTGTTGGAGAAAAATCGTTCCGCTGCGTCCGCGCGCATGGCGGAGTTTTCCATCGGCGACAGATCGTTTCATTTCAACGCGCCTGACTTCCGGCCTGCCATCATGGGCGTGGTCAATCTCTCGGCGGATTCATGGTATCGCGAGAGCGTTTGTCTTTCCACGGAAGCCGCCATTCAACGTGGGCGCGTCCTCGCAGCGCAAGGGGCGGACATTGTGGACATCGGAGCAGAGTCAACTCTCGCCCATGCGACGCGCGTGGATGAAGCCGGGCAAAACTCCAAACTGCTGCCCGTGATAAGCGAGCTGCGAGCGGAAGGCGTTTTAGTTTCCGTTGAAACATATCAACCCTCCGTCACACGCGCGTGTCTCGAAGCCGGAGCGAACATCCTCAATCTCACCGGCACTGAAGCGTCAGATGAACTCTTCCGCATGGTGGCCGCGCATGATGCGGCGGTGATCATCTGTTACGTGCAGGGGAAAAACGTGCGCGAGGTGGGCGACTTCGACCTGAGTACCGACCCGATCCCGATGATGCAGGAATTCTTCTCGCGCCAGATTGAGACCGCGCAGCGCAACGGGGTGAAGCGTATCTTCATTGATCCGGGTCTTGGTTTCTACTACCGCAACTTGCAAGACAGCACCGCGCGCGTGCGACATCAGATGAAAGTGTTCCTGAATACATTCCGTTTGCGCACGCTGGGCTTCCCGACGTGTCATGCGCTGCCACATGCGTTCGAGTATTTCGGCGAAGAAGTGCGCTGTGCTGAACCGTTCTTCGCGGTCCTGGCTGCGCTGGGCAAGACAGACTTGTTCCGCACCCACGAAGTCCCGCGTATCAAAGCGGTGTTGGATACGCTGCGGGTTTATTGAGATCGGGGCACACGAACGGGTCATTGATCCTGAGAACGAGTTCATTGCTTGCCCGCTTCAAAGCAAGCAGATTTTGGCAGATCAGCTAGAAAAGCGTGTCAACCAAGTCAGTGGATCAGAACGGCTCGGAATGACTGAACCGAAAATCAATTGGTCGCCCACGATGCCGTAGAGAACGAAGAATGGAAACGCCTGAGATTCCGTCGCCGGAAATCGGGCACGATGGCCGAGCCAAGATTCAAGAAATGTCCGGCGGCGGTTGGTTCCGATATGATCGCATCTACCGCCGAATCTGTTTCCCGTCGAAACCGCATGGATAAGCTCTCAGAAATCTGGGCGTAGTCGTGCTCGAATCTACGGATGTCTTTGGGGAACTCCGGGTGGAAGCTGACCTTCATCCCAAAGCGGCGCGATATTGATCTTGGGTTAAACCTTGCATCCGTCCGGATGCGACGTCTTCTATGCGGCGGACGCCCTCAGCCACGGCTTCCTTGACTGACGCAGGTTCAATCACGCTCTCCACCAGACGCCGCGCCAATTCCAAACGCTCGTCCGGAGATAATTCGAGTGCAGCAAGTGATAACTCTGTCGAACTCATGGCAAAACTTTACGCTCTATCGGGAGCAAGGCAAGTCGGCGTTCGCGCTGGCCAAGACCATTCTCGTTGTTCGCCACACGGAAAGCGAAGCATGGCGACTAAGTTTTAGCCCCAGCGGATAACGACGACTCTTCCCTTTTTGCTGCTTCGGTTAACATGGCCTTAATTGTTGCTCGTGCTTCTACAGCTTGCTTGAGTTTCTCCTCGTTGCTCAGGGGCGAGTTACCCAGCATATACAGGCATCTGGGATTGTTGATTCCCTCAAGAGCAGTTTGACCATCTGAGTTTCTTGCATGGACAATGGCACCTGCTTCGATCAACAAACGGCATGACTTAACCGCGCCTATAACTGCTGCACTTCCCAGCACCGTACTATGTGCGTCGGCGGGGTGGTTTGGATCCGCTTCGTATTTCAAAAGCATTTCGACCACTTTTTCAAATTTTAGCACTACTGCAGATGAAAGCGGGGTAGTTGTCCGCCCGCTTCCGTTTGGATTAGCACCTGCCTTTAGGAGTAACTCTGCAATGGCCAAGTCGTTGTTTTCGACGGCAAGCTCAAGAGCCGTACGTGCGCTCTTGTCTGCCACATCAACTTTAGCCCCAGAAGAGAGCAAGACTTGGACTATTTCAGCGTGGCGGTTTGCAACCGCCCGATGTAAGGCTGTTTGTCCGCCACCATCGTGAAAATTGAATTGGTCGCGTGTGTCCAGCTTTGCCTTAGTCGCAATCAACAACTCGACGATGTTCTTTTTGCCAGCTTTCGCTGCAATCATGAGCAGCGTCTCGCCAAATCCATTTTTTGAATTTACTTTGAACCTCTCAGCCAGCGCGGCTTTGACCATGGCTTCATCGCCTGAGACAATTGCCAAACGCAATTTCTCAAATTGCGCCTGTTCCTCAATGGAGATTTCTTTACCCATAGAGCCCAGTCACCTACGTAGTTTGCCTGGTGAGCGTCCCTCCGTGCGGGACGTTTCCCGTCCGGTATCGGGACCGACGGGTCCCCGCTGGATTCTCGAACGCGGCCGATGTCGATTCCACGGGTGACCGCTCCTCGCGAGCGACCTCCTTCACCCGTTGACGTTCCTGCGGCGAACTGCGCTTGACTGGCAGGGCACACGCGCACGGCCCCGTGGTCCGTCGCTGACACCTGTTCTCGGAGCCGCACCCATGACTGACCTAGCCCAGAAGCGATCGATCTCCGCCGGGGGCGCGCCGTCACTGATGGGCGACCCAACCGACGACGGCCGCTTCGGCGAGTTCGGCGGCCGTTTCGTCCCCGAGACGCTCGTTCCCGCCTGCGAGGAGCTCGAGATCGCCTTCCGTGCAGCCTGGACCGACCCGGCATTCCGGTCCGAGTACGAGACGATCCTGAAGGAATACGCCGGTCGACCCACTCCGGTCTCCGAGTGCTTCCGGCTGTCGGAACGCCTTGGGGTTCGGGTCTTTCTCAAGCGCGAGGATCTGGCCCACACCGGCTCGCACAAGATCAACAACGTCATCGGCCAGGCACTCCTGGCGAAGCGGATGGGCAAACGCCGGATCATCGCGGAGACCGGCGCCGGACAGCACGGTGTCGCGGCGGCCACCGCGTGTGCGCTGCTGGGTCTCGAATGTGTCGTCTACATGGGCGCGGTCGACGTGGAACGCCAGGCACTCAACGTGTTTCGGATGAAGCTGCTCGGCGCCGAGGTCAGGCCGGTCCACTCCGGCTCGAGAACCCTGAAGGACGCCGTGAACGACGCCATGCGGGCGTGGCTCGCAGAAGTTGAGGACACGTATTACCTCCTCGGGTCGGTCATGGGCCCGCATCCGTACCCCTGGATGGTGCGCGAGTTCCAGCGAATCCTCGGCGACGAAGCCCGCGTGCAGATTCGCGCCATCCTCGGTGGGAAGGACCCTGACTACGTGATGGCGTGCGTGGGTGGTGGCTCGAACGCGGCGGGCATCTTCGGCGGCTTCGTCGACACGACCGCGAAACTCATCGGTGTCGAACCCGAGGGCGGCGCCGCGGTCGGCCACGGCGTGCAGGGGATCGTCCACGGAATGAAGTCTTTCCTTCTGCAAGACGAGTTCGGCCAGGTGCTCGAAGCCCACTCGATCTCGGCCGGTCTCGATTATCCCGGGGTCGGTCCGGAGCATGCGCACCTGGCGACCACCGGCCGCGCTCGTTACGTGCCGGCCGGCGACGACGCCGTGCTCGCGGCCCTCGGCGTGCTCGCCGAGACCGAAGGCATCATCGCCGCGCTCGAATCTTCTCATGCGATCGCCGAACTGATCCGGGCCGCCGGGACCGGCGAGATCGAGGAAGGGGCGACCGTGCTCGTGAACCTTTCCGGCCGTGGCGACAAGGACGCCGACCAGGTGATGAACAAACTTGCTCTCTGCCGTACCCGTCCCTGTGTGCCGGTCTGCGAAGGATGCCCGCGGCGATGAGCGGTGCTGCCACATTCGAAGACCTGATCGGCACCGGCCGCATCGAAACGGGGTTCCGGGCGTCAAGAGACGCCGGTCGCAAACTGCTCGTTCCGTTCGTCACCGGTGGCGTCACCGACGATTGGGTCGACATGGTGCGTGCCTGTGCCGCGGCTGGCGCGGACGCGATCGAAATCGGGATCCCGTTCTCCGACCCGGTGATGGATGGTCCAGTGATCCAGGACGCCTCGGTGCGCGCACTCGCGCGTGGAGCGACGCCTCTGTCCGTTCTGTCCGAGGCGTCCAAGGCGGATGTCGGCGTCCCTCTTGTGGCGATGACGTCGTACAACATTGCCTTCCGCATGGGTCACGAGCGCTATGCCACCATGCTCGCCGACAATGGATTCTCCGGGACGATCCTTCCCGATCTCCAGCTCGATGAAGCCGACAACTGGATGGGCGTCGCCGCCGCGCACAACATCGAGAACATCCTGCTCGCCGCTCCGACCACTCCGGACGATCGCCTCGCCCGCATATGCGCGGCGTCGCGTGGCTTTGTCTACGGCATCGGCACGATGGGCGTGACGGGTGAGCGGGTATCGCTCTCCGCGTCGGCATCCGTGATCGCCACCCGCCTGAAGGCCGCGACCGACCGCCCGGTACTCATCGGCATCGGCGTCTCGAACGGTGAGCAGGCCGCGCAGGTTGCGGCAATCGCCGACGGTGTGATCGTCGGAGCGGCATTGGTGCGACGCATCCTCGAAGGGCGCGGTCCCGAGGGTGTTGCCGGGTTCATCACCGAACTCCGCGACGCCATCGACAACCTCTGAAGCGGCGTTCACCGGCGCTCGGCGCAGGAGTATTTGGCTGGCGCTCGGCGCGCCATCGACGGTTGTCCGCGGCCGATTTGCTGTGGATCGTCGGAACGCCCTGCTCGGGCACTAACCTTGCCAAAGTCCGACGCCGGTCGGCGCGTTGAGGAATGCACATGACTGACGACAACACGACTCCCGAAGAAGCTTCGGGCGTCGACGCTGCGGCCGCTCCGGTTGCCGAAGCTCCCGCTCCTGCCCACTCCGATGCCGACCACATCGAGGTTCCCGTAGCCATCGACGTGGCCGCGGCCGACGAAGCGTCCTCGCCGGAAGTCGCCGCTGCCGACGCGCCGGTTGCGTCCGAGTCCGCCGAGGCGAAGGCCGTCGATCAGTCGCCGGAACCGGTCGCCGATGCTCCCGTCGCTGCTGCGCCGGTGAACGATGCGCCGTTGGCCGAAACCGCGTCGTCCGAGACGACCGACGCCGTCGCCGCCACCACCGAAGCGGCCGCGGAGTCGAGCACGGCGGACACGGAGTCTGGCGTGCCCGTCGCGGAACCCGTCGCGGCCGAGACGGCCGTCCCGGTCTTCGTCTACCAGCCGGGTGACATCGTGCCCGGCGTGATCTCGGTGGTTGGAGCGAACGGCATCGAGGCCGACCTCGGTGACGGGGCCGTCGCCGTGATTCCGCGAGCCGAACTGGTCGGCACCGACGAGCCGGCAGTCGGTGATGCTGTCGAGGGCACCGTCACGAAGTTGCAGACCGGCACCGGTCGATACGTGATCTCACCGAAACGCGCCGCGAAGACGCGGGCCTGGGCTCGGATCACCGCCGCGCACGAATCCGGCGAGCCGGTGACGGGGACCGTCACATCGACGACCAAAGGTGGGCTGATCGTCGACCTCGGTATCCGTGCGTTCCTGCCGGAGTCGCTCGTCGATGTTCGCCGCGGGACCAACCTCTCGTCGCTGGTCGGCCAGGAGGTGGAAGTTGTCATCATCGAAGCCGAGCTGCTGTCGGGCGAACGTGCCGCCGTGGAGCGCCGGGGCGAGAAGGTCGTTGTCAACCGCAAGATGTTGATGGGCAAGGTGCGCGACGCGCAGCGCGCCGAGATGCTGGCGTCGATCTCGGTCGGGCAGAAGTTCACCGGTCCGGTCACCGCCGTGACCGACTTCGGCGCATTCGTCGACATCGGCGGAGCTGAAGGTCTGGTGCATGTGAGCGAGCTCGCCCACCGCCAGGTCCGCAAGCCGTCCGACGTGGTCAAGGTGGGCGACATCATCGACGTGATCGTCAAGGAGATCCGCGGGGACAAGGGCAAGATCAGCCTCTCACGCAAGGCTGCGCTTCCGAGTCCGTGGAAGGCGTTCCAGAACGTGCACAAGGTCGGTGACCTGGTCTACGGCACGGTCACCGGCACTGCCGAGTTCGGGGCGTTCGTACAGGTCGAGGGCGAGGGCTTCGAGCCGATCGAAGGGCTGATCCACATCTCGGAGCTGAGCCGTTACCGGGTCGAACAAGCCTCCGATGTCGTCGCCGTCGGTGAAGGCGTGTGGACGCAGATCCTCTCGATCGAGCCGGAGAAGCGCCGACTCGCGCTCACACTACGTCGCGCGCTCGAGGGCTGATCGCCTGACAGTTCCGACGGTGGCGCCGTCGGAACAGTGGCACACCTCGGTCAGCCGGTCCCCCCGGCCGCCATGAGGTCGGTGGTGATCCCGTGGACCCGCTGACGCAGTTCGTCCAGCGCCTCGGCTGTCTGCTGCAGCGTGCGCGCCGTGTCCGGCCACGTCGACGAACGGAACTCGGTCG
>JANNDA010000020.1:0-3282 GCA_031387195.1 Planctomyces sp.
GATCAGCAACCATTCGTGGAACTCCCTCGCCCGACCGATATGGACATCGATGGCAGCGGTCGCTTCTACATCTCGACTTGGAAAGAAGGAGGTTTCAACTTTTCGCGGCCTGACGTCGGCTATGTCGTGCAAGTGACCGACCCGTCCGTTGAGCCGACAAAGTTCCCCGATCTCGCCGCCGCAAACGATGAGCAACTGCTCGAACACCTCGCATCCCGCAGCCACATGCGGCGCTTACACGCCCAACGAGAATTGCTGCGTCGCCACCCCGTAGTGCAAGCTTCCAGCTTGCCACTCATCGCCCCAAAACTGGAACACCTCGCCACCTCCGACAAGCCGCAAGCCGCGCGAGTCGCCGCGCTCTTCACGCTGAAGCAACTGCTCGGCGAGAAAGCGGTGGAACCACTGATCCGGCTCAGCAAGCTGCCGGAGTTGCGTGAGTTCGCGCTCAAGGCACTCGCGGAGTGCTTCCCCGTAGGACGGTTTTCCAAACCGTCCGAGCCATCGACTTCCAAAGACAGCAAGCCTTCGGGCCGTGATAGCGCGCACGGTTTGGAAAACCGTGCTACGGACTTGCTCGTCGCGGCGCTCGATGATTCGATGTCGCGAGTCCGTTTGCAGGCGGTCATCGGCTTAGGCCGTATCGGAAAGAAAGAGGTCGCCGACAAATTGGTCGCACGATTGCTCGACACCGATCTGCTCGTCGTTCATGCGACCGTGAAGTCGCTGGTTGATCTGAAAGCGTCTGACGCCGTCCTTGCCGCGATAGTTCCGACGAGGCCGGAGATGGCCGCTCGCGGCGGACTCGTGTTGCAGGCGATTCATGAGAAGACTGTCGTTGATGGCGTGATCGCGAAATTGGGGCAGGTGAAAGACTCAGGCGAGACGCCTGAGCTACGCGGGAAAGTTGACGAGCAACGCCGGCCGTTCCTCACGACGCTCGCGCGGTTGCATGCGCGCGAGGCGGAATGGGACGGCAAGTGGTGGAGCACTCGGCCCGACACCAGCGGCCCGTACTACAAGCCGGAAACTTGGTCAGAGAGCGATCGCATCGCCGCCGTGTTGCGAGCGGAGTTGCTCAAGGCGAACAAGACCGAACAGCGTTGGTTGCTGACTGAGTTGCGGCGACACAAAGTGACTCTGCCCGAAGCGGCGGAACTCGTGCTGCATCTGGCGGCGAACGATGCCGCGCTCTATCCAGCCGCTTTGGATGTGATCGCCTCGCGCCCGGCTGACTCGGCCACGCTGTCGTTACTGCACTCAGTCGCTACAGCCGACAACGGATCGCTGGCGCTGCGAGCCAAAGCCGTCCGTTTGTTGCAACGGCTCGGTACATCCGAAGCCATGAATTTCGCATTCAGGATTCATGCCGACTGGGCCGACGAGAATTCCTCAAACGATGTCATCGCCGTGCGCGACGAATTTCTGAGAGACAACCGACAGGCCGAGCGTGTCGCCGAGCTGATCAAGCTGGCTGTCGATCCGTCTCCCGTTGTGGGCGGACAAATCCAAACGTCTCAGGCGGGCAAGCGACGCGAGGCTGTCGAGGTCGTTTCGGAACTCGCGTTTGCCACGTTGCTGCATCTCAGCCAGAACAACGGCGTTGCCAAAGAGGCTCGCGAACTCGCGTCGAAAACCGTCGAGGCCGCGTGGCAGAAAGAACCGACGACGATCCGTCTGCTGCGAGCGGTCGGACTCGCACGCTTCGACACTTACGAGCTTCAGGTCCGCGCACATCTCGCCGACAAGCGTGACGCCGTCAAACAGGCGGCGACGTTTGCCGCCGATCAACTCGGACTCGACAAGAACCCGGACCCGAATCGAGTCGTCATCGGCAAGCTGCCGTTCGAGCAAGTCGTCGCCGACGCCGTGAAGACAAAGGGTGATGCGAATCTCGGCCGCAAATTGTTCCTCAAACAAGGCTGCGTCGCGTGTCACACCGTCAGCAAAGAGGAGCCGCTCAAAGGCCCGCTGCTGCAAGACATCACCAAGCGCTACAAGCGCGAAGAGTTGGTCGAGTCGATTCTCAAGCCGAGTGCCAAGATCGCTCAGGGCTTTGAATCACAATACTTCGTGCTCGACAGCGGCAAAGTTCTGGAAGGTTTCGTGGTCCGCGAATCGGGCGACGACATCGAACTCCGCAACGCGGCGGGCATCGTCAGCGTGATCACCACAAAAGAGATCGACGAACGCGGCAAGCGGAACATCTCGATGATGCCGGTCGAGTTGGTCAGCAAGCTGACTCCTACTGAACTCGCGGCATTGTTGGCTTATTTAGATTCGCTGGCGAAGTAGATTCGCGGCGATGCCGCACATGTAACCCGAAGCGTTAGCGAGGGCGGGCGCTCAAGAGACTCTGAATTCCTCGTTTTGTGAAGCGTTGGCCCTCGCTAACGCTTCGGGTTACTTCTGGTGAGCAGCGTCTGAAATATCCTCGCAGAAAAACAGGCAGGCGAGCCGCCCGCCCTACGTCAAATCACAGGCCGGGAGCTTCCTGATGTTGCATAAAGACGTGTTGTGCCTCGCTTGGCTGTGTGCGTTTGCGGTGCTTGTTTCGTCAACCAGCGAAGCGGCCGAGCCACCGACTGCGGCTCAGCTTGAGTTCTTCGAGACACGCATTCGACCGGTGCTCGTCGAGCAATGTTACGAGTGCCACAACTCGGCGAAGGCAGCGGAAGGCGGACTCGCGGTTGATCAGCGAGCGGCGTTGCTGAAGGGCGGAGACGGCGGTGCGGTGATTGTTCCGGGCAAGCCGGCGGAGAGTCGGTTGTTGGCGATCCTGCGGCATGAAATCCCTGGGCTGAAGATGCCGAAGGGGAACGCGAAGCTCGATAAGAAAGTGATCGCGGACTTCGAGAAGTGGATCGCGATGGGAGCTCCCGATCCGCGCGACAAGCCGCCGTCGGTCGATGAACTCGCGAAGGCGACCTCGTGGGAGGCGGTCCTCGAAAAGCGGAAGAAATGGTGGAGCTTTCAGCCGATTCAGAAGCAGCAACCGCCAGCGGTTCGGAATCATCAATGGTCGGCGCATCCGATAGATCGCTTCGTGCTCTCGAAGCTCGAAGAGCAGGGGCTGGAACCGAACGAACCGGCCGATCCGCAGACGCTCGTGCGGCGGTTGTTCTTCGTTCTGATTGGACTGCCGCCGACGGCTGAGGAAGTCGCCGCGTGGACGGCCAAGCTCAAACAACCAAGTGGCTTCAACGAGCTGGTCGAGCACTTGCTCGACAGCCCGCACTTTGGCGAACGGTGGGCGCGGCATTGGATGGATTGGGTGCGCTA
>JANNDA010000067.1:0-1541 GCA_031387195.1 Planctomyces sp.
GCCTGAGCAGTCGCGAAGTGATCGTGACTTCATCCACGGAGCATCCAAATTCCGCTTGGGTGGTGGAGCAGACGAAGGACTTCCTCGATCAAACGATGAATCGTGAACACAAGCCGTCCATTGTGATGCACGATCGCGACACGAAGTTCACCAAAGACTTTACGGCCACGCTGAAAGCCAAAGGCGTGAGAACGAACGTTTTGCCGGTCGCTTCGCCGAACTTGAATGGTCGCTGCGAGCGATTCATTCAAACCATTAAGTACGAGTGTTTGTTCAAATTCATCCTATTTGGCAAGCAACATCTCGACCACGTCGTCTCGGAATTCTCAGACTATTACAACAAAAAAAGGGCGCACATGGAGCGTGAAAATCTACCGCCGATCCGCGAGGCTCCGGATGAAGTGGTCAGCCTGACGCGGGACAAGATCGAGGTCCGGTCGTATGTCGGTGGGTTGGTGCAGTCGTTTGAGCGCAAGGCCGCGTAACCACGAATGCACTCTTGGACCACACTTCAATTCATCGCGCTGACGGACATGTGACTCGGCGGCACGGGCCGATTCGGAACGAAAAAGCGTTGATGCACAGGAACGGCATCATTTGGAGATCTGGAGTTGAATACCGTCCCGTTCGACGACCGGCTCAATCAACGAGCGCGAATCGAAGACCTCTCCCGCGAGTTGATGCGCGACTTCCTGAATGAAGTCGGCAGCGATCTTGCGGCCAAGGCCGCAAAGCTCCCATTGGTGGAACTTGGCTGGCAGATGAACGTAGTCGGTGGTTCCTTGGAAGCACCTTTTCCGCTCAATGTTGGATTGCTGTTTTTCAATCCGGAGCCTCACCGCTTCTTTCCGGCCACGCAGATTGATGTCGTCTGGCTTCCGAAAGGCGCGGGCGGTGAGAAAATCACCGAAAAGGTATTTCGCGGCCCCGTGCCGAAGATGCTCCGCGAGTCACTCGACTACATCCGCCGCAATTACATCAGCGAGACCGTCATCAAGCACCGCGACCGGGCCGAAGCGACGCGAGTCGAAAACTTTCCCTGTCCCGCGATCGAAGAAACGCTGGCCAACGCGATCTATCACCGCAGATATGACGTGTGCGAGCCGGTCGAGGTCCGCATCTCGCGGGATGAACTGGTCGTGCTTAGCTATCCCGGCCCGGATCGTTCGATCCGACTTGCTCAGCTCCGCGCCGGCAAAGCCATTCCGCGCCGGTTTCGCAACCGCCGCATCGGCGAGTTTCTCAAGGAACTCAAATTCACCGAAGGCCGTTCCACCGGCATCCGCAAGATTCTGCGCGCGATGAAAGACAACGGCTCGCCTCCAGCCGAGTTCGAGATAGACGATGACCACACGTATTTCATGGTCCGTTTGGCCGTGCAGCCCGACGCCTCTTAGGCGGCGGTCACTTGATCCGCAAGCCACAGCGCAGACGACCCTGATTCAATCGAGCTTGTTCCGTGTCAAGTCAGCCCTCGCTGGGAATTCTCGGACTGGTGGGCGCCCTTCGGTTCCGTAGGTCGGTGGTTTCGGGGCCAAAAG
>JANNDA010000080.1:0-2099 GCA_031387195.1 Planctomyces sp.
AGCACATCGCCGAAGCTGAAGCCCGCGTGCATGGCACGACGCTCGACAAGATTCATTTCCACGAGGTCGGTGCGATCGACTCGATTGTGGACATCGTCGGTGTCGCGATTGGTTTTGATTTGCTCGGTGTTGATGAAGTAGTCTCGAGCCCCGTTCCGACCGGACGTGGACGCATCGAGATCGCTCACGGCATCTGCCCTATCCCGGCTCCGGCCACGGCCGAGTTGCTCAAAGGGATTCCGCTCGTCGATCTCGCGGTCGAAGCGGAACTCACGACCCCCACCGGTGCGGCGATCTTGAAGACGATGGTCACGCGATTCTCGGCGCTGCCGGAAATGACCGTCGAGTCGATCGGCTACGGAGCGGGCAGCCGTGACCTCGCCGACCGCGCGAACATCCTGCGGCTGTTTGTCGGTGAGAGCGCGGCGTTGCCGGAATCAGATGAAGTCGTACAGCTCGAAACGAATCTGGATGACGTCACGCCAGAAGTCATCGGCTATACGAAACAAAAACTGTTCGACGCCGGAGCGGTCGAGGTCTTCACGACACCGATTCAAATGAAGAAGAACCGGCCGGGAGTCATGCTGGCGGTCTTGTGCCGACCCGCCGATCTGCAAGTGATGGAAAACATCATCTTCACCGAAACCTTCACGTTCGGCATTCGCCGCCAAATGATGCAGCGATCAAAACGGGCTCGGCAGTCGTGCGTCATCGAAACGCCGTTCGGTTTGCTACAAGGCAAACTCGGTTGGCGACATGGCGAACGACCGTTGTTTACTCCGGAGTTTGAATCTTGTGCAAAGATGGCCTCCGAGCGCAAAGTCCCCATCCGCGAGATTTACCGCGTCGCCGAACAATCCTTCGCCGAGCAGGTCAATCAAGCCTTTGATCAACAAGAGCATGATCACGACCATGACGGCGGGCATGACCACGATTGTGGGCATGATCATGACCATGATACTGCGCACGATCATGACGGCGGCCACGATCATGATCACGATTGCAGCCGCGATCACGACCACGATGGGGGACATGATCATGACAGTGGCCGGAAGCGATAGCGCAACGAAGCGTCAGCGAGGGCAGACGCTCCCCAATTCGCTGCCGCTAGGAGCCTTCGCCCTCGCTGACGCTTCGGGTTACTTCACCTGACTCCGTCTCAGGACGGATTCGCCAAGTATCGTTTATCCACTTTCGCGGCGATCGTGCCGATGCCGTAGTAGCCGATCGACAGTCGAGCCACATGAGTCAACAGGTCATACGCCCGCCAGCGGTTCCAGCCGTAATCTTCTTCCATCCACAGAATCAACCGAGCGAACGCCTCGGCGGTTGAGCGTTCCATCGGACAGCCGCTCACGACCGTCATGATTTCCGTGGGCGATTCGATCCGTGGTGACAGCAGCTTCTTGCCTTTGATCAGGTTCACGGTGATCGTTGTCTCGGCAGGCATTTCGAGACCCGTGGCCGATAGCTCACCGTGCCCCATCGCGGCGTGAGCATCGCCGAGATACAGGAATCCGCCAGGAACGAACACCGGCAACGAGATCGTATTGCCAGGGCAGACCTCGATGATGTCCATGTTGCCGCCGTATGGTCCGGCTGGCAGTGCCGTCGGTGATCCGACATCAGGAGCGGTCCCCAAGCATCCGAGCATCGGGGCGTAGGGAATCGTGATCTCGTCGCTGAAATAGATCAGCCCCTCCCGAATCGGCATGACATGCGCGCCGTGTGGGCAATCGGTCCCCAGCCACTCGCAAAGTTGCTTGGGGTTGCCGGTGTAGGTGGCGCACTGTCCGATGCTCGGTTTAATTTCGTGAATTGTCACCGCCAGCGAATCACCCGGCTCAGCCCCTTCGACCCAGAGGGGGCCCGTTTGCGGATTGCTGAACGGCATCGTGGAGCGATCGCGGCGATCCCCCACCTTGCGGATCTGTCCCGACAGTGCGTCTTCGGATTCAACAATCAAAGTCTCTCCCGACTGAATCCGCACACGCGGCTCGCAAAAACGAGTGAATTCATACGACAAGGGATGAGCAGTCAAATGTTTCATGGCTGGCTTTCGTTGTGTGGTCGAATTTGTGGATTTTCCCACGTGGTTT
>JANNDA010000125.1:0-8394 GCA_031387195.1 Planctomyces sp.
GCTCACGCCGCCGCTGAAGAGTTCGACGCTCCTGCATAATTTCGGCGGCGGACAAGGAGCTTACGTCCCCACCGTGCTCAGCCACTTTGAAACCTTATTGACCAACAATATCAATGGTCCGTGGCAAGCGGCGGATGGCGACGGCGGGACCATCGAGTTGTTGCAAAACATGCTCATCATCTACCACACCCGCCGAGCCCACGCGGAGATCGAATCGCTGTTGCGAATCATGGAAGCGACGTTCGTCCAACCGCTCACCGAGCCGCTCGAAATACATTCGGCCGAAGCGGACAACATCGTCCGCAAGCAACTGGCCCGCGTGATCGACGTTGATTTCAAAGACATGAGCCTCATCGAAGTGACGAAACAGATCGGCGAGCAGCTCGGTGTTTCGGTGAAGTTGGACCGGGATCGTCTGGAGAATGAAGGGATCGCCGTTGACACCCCAGTGACTCTCAGCGTCAAAGGACTCACCGGCGATTTATTGTTGTCGCGAATGCTCAAACCGCTGCAACTCGGGTCTGTCGTGGAGCAGGGCCAACTCGTCGTCACGACCGCAGCGATCGAGCATGGCCGACTCTCCGGAAAGATTTACGACGTCCGACATCTGTTGAATCGCGGACTGCACCCGAACCGGCTGACCCAGGCCATCGAGTCCGCCACGCCCGGCCCGTGGATGAGCAATGACGGTGACGGAGGCTCGATCAGTCTCTTTGCCGACACGCTGATGATCGTGAGCCAAACCTCACGCAATCACGTCGATGTGACCAAGTTCCTCGCCAGCTTGACCTCACAACTCAGTGACCAGCCGGAAGTGCCACGAGCAGTGAAGCCGCAAGCCAATGCCACCGGTCCCGCCGTTCCCACCGCTCGCAAACAACCACAACGCGGCGGTCCTGCGACCGAGCCGCCGAAGCCCAAAAACAACAACCAACCGGAATACGATGGCAAGTCGATCGAACAATGGTTCGCCGTGCTCGATACCGAACGCAGTCCGACTCGCTTGGCGGAAGCCTTCGACGCCATTCGCTTCCTGGCGCAGAAGAGCCACGCCGAGCAAATCGCGGAACGCGCGTTGCGGGTCTTTCGCAACGTCGATGGGGAATCACAATTTGGGTCCGGCAAAGAGAGCCGACAGGTTTCGACCATCACCAGCAGCCTGCTCAGTTCGCTGCCGCCAACGATTTTGGTTTCGGCCTGTGCGAAGGAATTGAATCAAGGCAATGAACGCAGCCGGCTGTTTGTGCTGCGGCACGTCATGCGCTCCTTCCAACTGTCGTGGCTGGAATCCAACGAGCTGGTGCAGGCGCTCTTACAAACCAGCCGCGATCACGACGACTCGGTACGCGAACAATCCGTCAGTTGGCTGTCGATCCTGATCTACAACTTCCCCAAGCATCCGCTCGTTTCTGAAGCGACAGTCCGGCTTCGGGAACTGCTGTCGGACAAGGCGACCCCCGTTGTGCTCACGGCATGTCGTGGATTGTTTGCCTCGAAGGGAGACGGACCAGCGATCTGCGACGCGCTGTCGCCGCTCGTAATGGGGGACAATGAAGGGCAGCAGAATGAAGCGTTGTGGCTGCTGGCGGTGATGGGGTCATCCGCTGAAAAGGCAGTTCCCGCACTCAGTTCAATCCTGTTGTCGGAAGGGAATCCCGAAAGCCACGAAGGACAGTGGAGCCAAAACTCTTACGTCCGCACTTCCGGATTTTTCTCCAAGTATTCCGGCAGGAGCGGCAGAGGAAGTCGCGAACTGATCTCGAAGGAACTCGCCATCATTGGGCTGGCTCGAATCGGCAAGGCCGCGAGTCCCGCCTTGCCGACGATTCGCCAGGCTCTCGAAAAACGGCAAGACCGAGTGTCGCGCGGTTCGCTCGATGTCGTGAGTTCCATCCGTGACCTGTTGGTGGCGACGAAGGCGCGGATCGAAGAGCAAACCATCCCGAATGTCGAACGGCTCGCCAAGAACGAACTCACGCAGGAGGATCTCGACGTGATGGAGTCCGTCTACAAAACGCTTCGAACTGAAAACGAAATGCTGCGGCAGTTCTTCGGAGTCACACACGCGTCCGTTCGCGAACTCGATGCGCAGATGAAGTCGCTCCGCGAGACTTACGAGCAAGCCCGCCAGAAGGGGCAACGTCCGCAGAAAAAAGATTCGGCGGATGATGTTGAGAAGTGAGTGTGGCACGAACGTCAGTGCCGGTTCCGGTAGACGAGTGCCACTACGGCACCTTGCCGGTGAGGTCGAGCACGAAGGTCTGCACGACACTTTGTAGCGGCCCCCAGGTGCTGCTGAAGATCAGCTTTGTGCCGTCGGGTGAAACGGTCGGCAGCGTGTTGGCATGGTAGGCGCGATTGGCGATGGTGGTGCGGTGATGAGCCAGTTCGATGGTCCCATTCGGGCCGAAAGGGTTGTCGAGGTTGATGGCGATGATCTCACCCTTGTACTTCGAGCCGCGCGAGTTGTCGTTCCAATAGCTCACGAACACGTAGCCGGGATGGCGCGTGTTGGTCGCGGTGATGTGTGTCGCCAGATTTTCGTTCGTCGGATCCGTGAGCGACTTGAAGGTGTTGGTCGTGGTATTGAAGGCCAGCACACTGCCGACCGCGCCGTTGGCGGTGGCGATCTCATTTTGTGGAAAGGTGCGAGTGTTGTACTGGCCGCTGACACCGACGATGTAGATGTCGGTTCCGTTGGGGCCGTAGGCGAACACGGGATGCGACCAGTTCACGGGCATGTGACCTTTCAGCGGGTCGCCGTTGGTTTGGAAGGCATTGTCGGCCGTGAGGTTGGGAATCGCGTGCGGTGAAATCATGCCGACGGTGTAATCCACATCCAGCAATCGCCACGAGCGAGTCGAGACGGTCGAGCCAGCATACACCGTCAGAATGTGTTTGCCGTCGGGGGAGAACCACAGGTTGTTGTAGTCCAGCGCGGTGGCGAACGCGGCTTCGGGCGTGCCGCTGTCGGCGGTGGTGACCAGCATCGAAGCGATGACCGGATTCTGTCCCACCGGTGCGTCGAGCTGGACGACGTAGACCGAAATGTTGGTGGAGCTCGGAGCCGTCTTGCTCACTCCGAACATCGCGACGTACTCGTGCCCGTTGGCGAACGCGATCGTTGTCTTGGGTGAGAAGAGCTTGTTGAATGGCAGCGTGATGGTGTTGAGCACACGCCCTGTCGTGACGTCGTATTGCACGATCTTGTCGTCGTCGATTCCGGCGGCTGGCAGTAACGTGGGAGTCCCTTCGGTGGCCGTCGCTTCGAGCATATTTTGTTCGATGAACCCGTATTGCACGTTGGGGGTCGCCGGATTCTGGCTCCAACGGAAATTCGTGGTCGGCAGACTCGCCAAGAACTGTGGCTGGTACGTCGAGCCATTCAGTACGATTTGATATGGCATCGCCGGGTCGTAGCTGCGGAGCATCATCAGGGAGCCGTCAATGTTCCACGACGAATCGGTGACGTACCGCGTGCGAACCGCACCGCTCCAGTAGACCGCCGCCGTGCCGCCGACATTGACCGGGAGCGTGATCGGCGTGCCCGCGTCGCCGGTGATGCGCGTGATCGGAGTGCCAAATGTTGGATCATTCCGCGTCACTAAGTAGCCGGGCTTCGTCATGTCAGACGGGAAGTATCCGGGAGCCTCGGTCCCGAACACCGAAACGCTCATCACTTCGAGTGTGGTCTCGAAGTCGGGCGTGACATCGAGCGTTGGCTGACCAAACTCACCCGGACGCAGCACGAAGTCTTGGCCGCTGCCGCCATTGACGGTGTCGGTCGAGTAATCGTCGTAGACGGTCGCGATGTCGGTGATCTGAGCCAGCGATTTGAAGAAGTATGGGTACGACGGGCTTTGCAAAGCCGTGATGCGGTCCAAGTATGCGGCCGTGCCGTTCCAGTCGGACAGCACGCTAGTCAGCGCGGTCAAGGCGGCGTCGTATTTGTACGAGCCTCCCAAGACGATGTCTTCGCCGTCGCCGCCGTCCACCGAGTCGTGTTCCTGGCCGCCGATCACAATGTCACGACCGGTGCCCCCCAGTACGGTGTCGTTGTTTTGCTGGCCGAGCACGATGTCGGCGTCCGCGCCGCCGTCCAGTGAATCGTCGCCGAGCCAGCCTTGCAGCGTATCGTTACCGGCATCACCCAACATGGTGTCGTTGCCGTCCGCGCCGTACAGGCTGTCGTTTCCCTGACCTCCCGCGAGCAAATCGGCATCAGCGTCCCCCGTCAGTCTGTCGTTGCCGTCACCACCTTGCAGGCTGTCGTTGCCCTGTTCGCCACGCAGCAGGTCATCTCCCGCGCCGCCGTCGAGCAGGTCGTTGAAAGGCGTTCCTTCCAACGTATCGTTGCCGTCACCGCCGCGCATAGTCACCGCACCAGGAAAGTTGTAGACCGTGATCGAATTGGCGGAAGCCCCGCCCGTCAGTTCGGCCTCTTCCAGCGTGAAGAGTGTGTCGGTCTGGAAGCCGACCAACGACGCGTTCGAGAGCGCGAAATTCGTATTGCCCGACTCGACCAGGCGATCGACTCCATCTCCACCGAGGATCGTGTCGATGCCCAGGTTGCCGGTGATGCGATCATTGCCAGTGCCGCCATCCAGCCGGTCGGCGGCCGAACCGCCGATCAGCGTATCGTTGCCGTCACCGCCGTTGAGCGTCACTCGCATCGACGACGTGCCTGCATCCAGAACGTTTGCGCCGATCCCACCGTTCAGACGGACCCGATCAATGCCCGCGAGGAGGTCGGTTCCCACGCCCGTTAGTTGCGTGTTGGTCAAGGTGAAATTGACGTCACCGGCTTCCACCAAAAGATCGACGGCCGCGCTGCCGAGCAGGGTGTCATTGCCCGCTCCGCCGGTGAGCGTCGTGGGCAACAGCGACGTCGAGACATCGAACTTATTCGCACTTGCCCCGCCGACGAGTTGCACCCCTTCAATGTTGAGAATGGTGTCCGTTCCCAGCCCGCTGAGTTGCGTCGGCGTCAACACAAAACTGACGTCTCCCGCCTCCGAAAGGATGTCCCCCAGGCCGTCGCCACCATCCAGCGTGTCGTTGCCCAGGCCGCCACGCAGAATGTCTCCGCTCCCACCCAAGCCTTGCACATTGTCGTTGCCGATACCGCCGTCCAACGAATCGACCCCGCTGCCCCCTTGAACCAAGTCGTCCCCGGCACCGCCGAGCACCGTGTCGTCGCCGCCGGCTCCGTTGAGCGAATCGAGACCGTCATTGCCGTTGATGAGGTCGTTTCCCAGGCCGCCGATGATCAAATCATTTCCGCCGCCGCCGGATAACGTCAGCGGCAGCGTGGCCAGTGACGCGTCGATCGTGTTGTTGGACAGGCCGCCGGTAATCTGTATCCGCTCCAGATTGGCGAGCGCGTTCGTCCCGGTGCCTGTGAGCGACGTGCTCGTCAGAACAAAGTTGCTGTCGGCGGACATGCTCAACAAGTCGTTTCCAAGGCCACCATCAAGGACGTCGTTGCCTGGCGATCCAATCAGCAAATCATCGCCGAGTCCGCCGTTCACGGAATCGTCACCGTTGCCGCCGGAGAACGTGTCGTTGCCCAACCCGCCGACCAGCGTGTCGTTGCCGTCGCCGCCGTTCATGTTCACGGGACGATCGGTCGTGTTCGTCAGGCTGTCGTCGCGGGCACCGGCATTGAAGGTGATCTTGTTGATGGACGACGTCGCGAAAATGGATTCGACCGCACGGCTCCCGGTGACGACACGCACTTTCACGCTCGTGGCCGTCGCCGCGCTGACCGTGGCGATGTCATTTGAACTCGTCCCAGTGATCAGGACTTCTTGAGTCGTGGTGTTGAGTGCAATCGTGGCGACTGCGGTGGAACCGCTACCGGTGTTGCCGGCCAACAAGGCTCGCGATTCGAGATGTTCCGCCGCCACCGAGGAAACTGGAATTGGACTGCGCTTGAAACGACTGCGACGCGCGCACGAACTGGCACACACGTTGATTAACCAAGAGGTCCATCGCATAAAGCAACCTTAAGCCCGCAATTCCACATCACTCAATACTTGGTCGCCCGGCTGAACAGTCAAGATTGTTTTGGCAACTCCGTCGAGTTTCACCATCTAGCTGATCCGATTCGCGCGGAAGATGCGCCTCGCGGACTGAGACGCAGTTTCTGCCGTTGGTCCAATTCGCATTCGGCAAGGTCGGGAGGCTGATATCGAGAAATGCCGAACGCCCACAAGCTCAAATAAACTGCTGGAACTCCTCTTGCCTGATCCCGACGAGGCCGCCTAGTTTTCGCCTCCACTCTCCCCTCTGAAGAATCCGAACGCTCCTAAAGTCGCAGTTTGGATCACATCACTTTTCACGTCGGGCCTGTCCTACCTCATTTCGTCCCGCCGACTCTTTCGGCATTAGGAGAACGTTTCATGGCAATGTCCAATTGTTGGAAGAAGTTGTTTCAAGTTGGCTCGAAACAACGACGTCGTCAGGCGAGGCAGGTGGCGGCGAGTGTCGTCCAGATCGAACGGCTTGAATCGCGTTGCTACTTGAGCATTTCGTCGGTCTTCAGTGCCTCGACGGGAGAGTTGGCGATCACGAGCAACGCCAATGACGCAATCGCGATCAGAGTGGGTAACGACGGCAATGTGACTTTGAATGGCACGACCCTCAGCGCCACAACTGGCGGCGTGGCCGGCCCGGTCACTGCAAATTCTGTCCAAACGCTGACGATCAAAGGTGGGTCAGGCAACAACCGCTTTGACTTGAGTGCCGTTTCGACGACGACCTTCACGTCACTGACGTCGGTCAACATCGACGGCGGCGCAGGCAGTGACAACATCATTGGCAGTTCGCTGGCCGACAACATTCAAGGCGGCACGGGCAGAGACACGTTGAGCGGCTTGGGCGGCAACGATTCGCTATCGGGCGGCGTCGGCAACGACGTGCTCAACGGCGGTGACGACAACGACAATCTCGATGGCGGCGACGGAACCGACTCGCTCGATGGCGGTGCTGGCAACGATGTGGGAACCGGCGGCACGGGCGTGGATACGCTTCGAGGTGGAGCTGGGAATGATTTGCTCGACGGCGGTGCCTCCAACGATTTGCTCGACGGCGGCGCGGACAACGACACCGTGCTGGGCGGTATCGGCAACGACACTCTGCAAGGCGGCGATGGCAATGACTCGCTCAGCGGCGGCGACAACAATGACAACATCCAAGGCGGAATCGGGACCGACAACATCGACGGCGGTTCGGGCAACGATGTTGTCAATGGTGGCGACGGTAACGACACCGAAGTCGGTGGCTTGGGGAACGACAGCCTGACCGGCGACGACGGCGATGACTCGCTCGAGGGCGGCGATGGCAACGACAACGTCCAAGGCGGCAACGGAGCCGATAACCTCAGTGGCGGGCTCGGCAACGATGTCGCGGACGGTGGTTCCGGCAACGATATCGTCCTCGGCGGCAACGGAGCCGATCTGCTGAACGGCGGTGGCGACGACGATCAACTTTACGGCAACAACGGCAACGACACGCTCAACGGCGGCGATGGCAACGACATCGCGAACGGTGGGAATGACAACGATTCTCTGACCGGCGGAACAGGAACCGACAACCTCAGTGGCGGCGATG
Source organism: Planctomyces sp. (assembly GCA_031387195.1). GTDB lineage: Bacteria > Planctomycetota > Planctomycetia > Planctomycetales > Planctomycetaceae > SXKJ01. The sequence goes on from JANNDA010000125.1 coordinate 7,615, forward strand.
GCCACGACAACGCGGATGGCGGCGATGGCTCCGACACGGTCAACGGCGGAACGGGCAACGACATCCTCAAGGGTGGCACTGACCTCTCGGCCGACTCACTGATCGGCGGTGTTGGTGACGACAACCTCGACGGTGGCGCGGGAGATGATGTCCTCGATGGCGGGAACGGAGCCGACATCGAAACGGGCGGCCTCGGCAACGATTCGCTGATCGGCGGCGGAGGCAATGACAAACTCACCGCCGGCGACGGCAATGACACGATCGATGCCGGTGATGGCAACGACAACGTCGATGGCGGCGGAGGCAATGATGTCGCATCCGGTGGCAGTGGTAACGACACGCTGCAAGGAGACGAGGGCAACGACGTGCTGAACGGTGATGACGGGGACGATTTGCTGAGCGGCGGGGCCGGCAATGACAACTTGCAGGGGGGAATCGGCAACGATTCCGAGCAAGGCGATGACGGCGACGATTCGATCTTTGGCGGCGAAGGAGATGACCAAATCGATGGCGGCTCCGGAACCGACAACGTCACCGGCGGCGACGGCAACGACGACATCAGCTTCGATGGCAACGACAATGTTAATGCCGATGGTGACAACAATCAGAACGACGGAAACGACAATTAGACGGCTCATCGCCCCAATGACCGCGAGCGAACGACAGTGGTTGCGACACCTGACCGGGAACTGACGCCCAATGGCACTTACTTGAGGTTGTGAGCCGAATGATTGTCGTCTTTCGCTCCGCGAAAGAACGCCCTTTCGCGGAGAGGCTGTG
>JANNDA010000149.1:0-1923 GCA_031387195.1 Planctomyces sp.
GCGAATTGCACGCCGGGCAGTTTCGTGTCGATGGCTTCGAGCGTGCCGCGAATTTCTTCGGGAGCTTCCGGCTTCGGGTCGAACGATTCGAGATGCGTGACTCCGCCGCCCATCCAAAGATAGACGACCGACTTGGCTTTGCCGAAGCTGGCGGAGCGAGTTTCGTTGGTGCTTGCGAAAGCTCCCAAGGCCGCAGGGACCAGTGTCGCAGCGGCACTGACCGAACCAACTCGTAGCACGTCACGGCGATTCACCAGCGAAAAATCGGGTCCGAATAACGGATCAAACGAGGCGGGTGCGGTCATGGCTTCGTCCTGTTCGGGATTCTTGGCATTGAATGCATTGCCGCCTTAAAGATCGGCCTTCCTGAGCGGGACGCATTCAGGCTGTGAAGAATTACGTGGGATAAGCTTCCGGCTTGTCGGATCTGCTTTTGAGGGTGACAAGCTGGAAGCTTATCCCACGAAAAGTTCACAACCTCAATTATGTCGCTTTGATCTGTGACGGAGCAAGGTGGCCAAGTTGGTCCGACAGCGCGCCCCTTGCCTCTGTCCCCGTTCATTGCACTTGGAAGATCGCCTCAATTTCCACCGCGATGTTGCTTGGAAGCGAGCCCATCCCCACCGCACTACGGGCCGCTTTGCCGTTATCGCCCCATATTTCCACCATCAGATCACTGAAACCGTTGATGACCTTGGGATGGTTCTTGAAATCAGCAACGCTGTTGACCATGCCCAAGACTTTGATCACTCGCACGACACGGTCGAGGTTGCCGAGTTGCTTGCGGAGCGTGGCCAGCATGGCGAGCCCCACTTGCCGAGCGGCCGCGATCCCTTGTTCCTCGGTGAGATCATCGCCCACGCGACCGCAAATCAAAGTGTCATCTGACTTCAGCGGGCCGGTTCCCGACACATAACACAGTTCGCCGATGATCACGACCGGCGAATAGGTTCCGGCCGGTTTTGGAGCTTTGGGGAGTTCCAGTTTCAATTCTGCGATTCGGGCTTCAGCGCTCATTCGGTCGTCCTCCTGGATGCAAAGCGATTCAATTTCGGGCACCGACCCAACGTCTCAAAATCGTGGACGCGGTCGATGCGATGACCTCGGCACGATAGCGGCTGTTATCGGAAATCCAAACGATTGAAGACAATGCCACAGCCAAGTTTGCATCTGAGTGACGCAGGTCTACAATGCCGCCCACTTTGAACCTGGATGGTTCGCGATTCTCATTTTCACCGCGCTGTTCTCCATCGGAGTCGTCATGTCCCCATCGATCTCAATTGCCCTGCTTGGACAAGCCCCGAAATCCAGCGACCTCACGCAACTGCTCTTAACGGGAGCAATCATTGCCGGCGTGGTGTTTGCTACGGCATTTGGTGTGATGTTTTTGATGTTCTTTAATCTGTGGCTGCGTGCGTTCGTGACACGCGCTCAAATCAGTTTGGTGAGTTTGATGTTCATGAAGCTGCGAAAGGTCAATCCGCAGATCATCGTCGATGCGAAAATCATGGCCGTGCAGGCGGGGTTGACCGACGTGACCAGTCAAGGTTTGGAAGCGCACTTTCTCGCGGGTGGAAACGTGCGTCGCTGCGTGCAGGCATTGATCGCCGCTCACCGCGCCAAAATTGACCTGAACTGGGACACCGCCGCAGCCATCGACTTGGCCGGACGCAATGTTTTGGAAGCGGTGCAGACCAGCGTGAATCCGAAAGTCATTGACTGTCCCGACAGCAAGCGAACTGGACGGCAAACATTGGACGGTGTCGCCAAGAACGGCATTCAACTCAAGGTGCGTGCTCGCGTGACGGTTCGGACCAACTTGGCTCAGTTGATCGGTGGCGCGACGGAAGAAACGGTGATCGCTCGTGTCGGTGAAGGAATCGTGTCAGCGATTGGCTCTTCGGACACTCACCTGGATGTGCT
>JANNDA010000151.1:0-3154 GCA_031387195.1 Planctomyces sp.
CGCGGCGGAAAATGCCCCCCGCCGCCAATCCCCCAGGCCTGCGGCCTGATTCTCAGGAACCTGTCCCGTGTCAAACCATCAGTCCCACTTTTAACCCAGCGCACGCAATCCTTGGGCAGGTCCAATGTCCGCCATCGTGCCGGCGATTCTGCCGAGACGATGTTCTCGTTGAGCAGCCTTGAACGACGTGACAGTCAGCCTTGGATTCTGGGTTTAATCACTGATGATGCTTCTGTTCGATTCACCGAGCCAGAGGTTGAAATGGGACTGTTTCCCACCGAAGAGACGGTGATTCGGACCTATTCATTTCGAGTCATGATCGAATCGGAAAATCTGACGGTGAGTTCCACCTATCACTCCGTGCGGTTCTTGGTCAAAGAAGATCTCCCTGTTCCGTCGCAGAATCTGACTCTCATGATTGAGAGATTTCCAGAGCTGCACATCGTCCCTGACCAAATCTCCTTGTCGAACAACGATGAGGGCGACTCGGTCATTGAGCGTCAAGTGCTCGCCTTTTTCGATTCGGAAGTGCGTCAGGAAGTCCAATTTCTCAAGCCGTTGCCTGATGGCGTCAGCGTGAGCACTGATCCAGACCAAAGGAACCTGCCACGAAATGCCGCAAGACTCCGCAAGACTCCGCATCCAGATTGAGCGTTCTCTGTTCCTCAACGCGGCAATGAAGCCGCCGCCTGACTCAACTGCAATTCCGCTGACAATTCAAATTGTTGATCGGCCTGAGACCAAGGTTGTACTCAAACTGTACGTAAAGCATTAGTAGCGGTGGCACGAACTGCTCCACTCCGCTGAGTGGCACGACGCAAGCCTCCGAGCGTGAGGACATCCTCAACATCGGCGGCTTCTCGGACCACGTGTTCGAGCTGCTGTCGCACTTCGCGGCAGGCACGCTGCATCCCAACCACTGGGTCGGCGTGATCGAAGAAATGCGGTTGTAACTTTGGATTGCAGCCACTGTGGAGTGCGGGGTGTCAGCACCGCTTTGGATCGCGGCGGAGCCGCTTTCCTTTCCAGATTTCATTCACTCTCAAAGCCTGTTACATGACAAAAAATCCAAAGCGGTGCTGGCATACCGCACTCCAAAGATGGCGAATGCCCTGTGGAACTACATTGGACCCGGAGTGCGAGGCAACTCGCGCCGGGCGAGCGAAAGCTCGGTTGTTTCACGCCCTATTGTCGCCATTGTTTTTGAAACTGGAGCCGAATGCTCGCCGGGACTACATCTTCAACTATGTCGCGTCTCGGCATCGAATTCTTGTCGGCTCTTTTGAATCAGGACCAAGCACAAGGCGAATGCTGGTGGAAGTACATCGGTATCGCGGGTTCGAATCCCGCCTCGGTCGGCGGTCGCAAGACACCGATCGTCAACTCTCACCGATCTCGTCGCCTCGTTTTGGACAATTTGAAACTCCTCTCAAACAACTTTTGCCGAATGCAGATGGAACTACATGGTCGCGGGTTCGAGTCCCGTCGGCTCCAATAGCGACTGTCTCGCGCAGTTGATTCTCTGGAGCCGTAGCTCAGTGGGTAGAGCGTGACGTTTCGTCAATAACTTGTCGGTTGAAGTTCATTTAGTTTTCTCTCCCCTGCAAATCCCAAATCACGAAGGCCAATCATGTCAGATATCAATACGTCAATGATTTCAACCGGTAACGCGACAGCGATCTTGCCCGCTCGGAATTCGAGCATGAAGCCGATCACGGTCATTGGGACCGAGGCGATTCGGAATGGGTTTGATGCGGGGTGCATCGAGCAGGCGTTGAATTCGCGCGGGGCTCCGGGAGTGACTCAACTGGTACTGAACCCGGATGCGCACATGGGGTATGGGGCTCCGGTGGGCTGTGTGATGGTTTCACCGACGCACGTTTATCCGGGACCAGTGGGTGTCGATATCAAATGCTCGATGAGCTTGTTGCAGATGGACTTGCTGGTCGACCAGATCGCTGATCGGCCGGTGCGGCGGGCGCTGATCAATGCGATCTTGGAGCGGCTTCCGACAGGAGCAGGTAAAGGACAGCGGTCGGTGAAGAAGTCTCGGCGAGTGAATGCGGAGCTGGGTCGCAAGGTGGTGATCGAAGGTGCGTCGCGCGAAGTGTGCGAAGCACTGGGGATTCCGCCGGAGTGGGCGGAGTGCTGTGAGGACTCGCATCACGTTGGACATGACGGATCGAATGGTTCGCTGGAAAAGCGGCTTGAGGAGTTGGTTGGTGATGTCCGCGGCGAAGCAGGAGTGCGGTTCGTTAAAAAGGTTGAGCAACTCGGCTCGTATGGTGGCGGGAACCACTTTGGTGAGTGCGAGGCGGTCGAATTGGGTGACTCGGAGCAGGCTCGCGTGGCGAACGAGACGTTTGGTCTCAAGCATGGCTGCGTGGCGTTCTTGTCGCACTGCGGGTCTCGCGGTTGGGGACATCAACTGGCGACCGGGCAGTTCAAGGCGTTGCAGGACAAGTTCAAACGCTGGGACATCCCATTGCCTGGTGGCGATCGTGAATTGGTTTACGCTCCGCTGGGAACCGCCGAGGCCGATGCGTACTTGGACGACATGGCGCTTGGAGCGAACTTTGCGACGGTCAATCACATGTTGATCAACGCGCTCGTGTTGGAGGCGTTTCAAGAGGTGTTGCCCGGAGTGAAGGGAGACCTCGTGTACTTCATTAGCCACAACATCGCTCGACGGGAAGTGGTTGATAACGAACTCTCTTGGGTGCATCGCAAAGGGGCGACACGAGCGTTTCCGGCGGGACATCACGGGTTGAAGGGAACTCGGTACGAAGCGACAGGGCATCCGATTTTGCTGCCGGGTAATCCTCGTGACGGAAGTGTGGTGATGGTCGCTCAACCCGGTGCGGTGAAGAGTTGCTACAGCGTGAATCACGGAGCGGGCCGAGCACTCGGTCGCAAACGTGCGATCCGAGAGTTGAATCAGCAAGCGATCGACACGGAAATGGACGCTCACGATATCCTCAGTAACTGCCGCCAATACCCGGCTGACGAGGCCCCGGCAGCATACAAGGATTTCGCCGAGGTCTTGCGTTCGGTCGAGCAAGCCGGCTTGGCGACCACAGTCGCGAAGCTGAAGGCTCGCTTCGTCATCAAGGACGGTGACAAAGCGGATGATTGATAGGTCGCTGACTCGTGA
>JANNDA010000179.1:0-3284 GCA_031387195.1 Planctomyces sp.
CCCTTGGCCGGAGCCGAGATGATGACCTTCTTCGCACCGGCGGTGATGTGTCCCTTGGCCTTTTCGGCTTCTGTGAAGAGGCCGGTCGATTCGATGACGATGTCCACGCCGTACTGCTTCCACGGCAGGTCGGCGGGAGACTTCGCGCTGACGACGGCGATCTCGGCACCGTTGACGATCAGGACGTCGTCTTCTGCTTTGTCCGGTGACGACTTCTTCGAGCCGACCGTTCCTTGGAAGCGGCCTTGCGAAGAATCGTACTTCAAGAGGTACGCCAAGTTGTCAGCCGGGACGATATCGCCCACGGCGACCACTTCGACTTCTTTGCCTACGAGACCTTGTTCAACCATCGCACGAAACACCAGCCGTCCAATGCGGCCGAACCCATTGATCGCAACTTTCACTGACACGAGATTTCTCCTTGAGAATAAAACACCGCGCCGGGGCGAGCAGCCTTCAACGACGCGGAACAGACTCTGGGGGGGCATTATTTGGTCAGGCAGTCCAACCTGACGAGCCTTGATGACGCTAACTGGCGTCACACAATGAGCATCGACCGCGAACGGCTAACTCACAAAAACGATCCGAGTTTCCTCGAATCGGCGAGCGAGTCTAGTGGGGGTTCTGGACACTCGCAAGGAGGGTCCGAAGCCGTGTCAGCGGCAGATTTTGAAAGGAAATCCGCAGTACGACGGCAAGATGGTCGTCGTTTTTTTGTGAAGCGGATGTCAACCGGGATTATTCATGATCCGAATGTAACCCGAAGCGTAAGCGAGGATGTCGTCACGATTCGCCCTCGCTTACGCTTCGGGTTACATCGCGGCGCGTGTTCTCGCCGAGCTTCCGTCAACAGGGCGGGGCATTATCATCCCGCGCCAAGCGTAAACTGGAGCTATGCTGGGGGCGGACGTTCGTCTGGTCATCACTTTCAAATCGCCGCCTGCAATTCATGCCCGCAGTCACCACCATCCGCGATTACTTTGATCTGTTGAAGAAGAGCAATTTGCTCTCGAAGGAACAGCTTGTTGCCACGCGAAATGCGGCCCGCGAGTTCACGGAAATGCGTGGGCTGCCGAAGTGGTTGATCAAACGCGGCTGGGTCACGCCGTGGCAGGCTCTGCAGCTTCAGAACGGGCATCACCGGCTGTTTCTGGGAAAGTACCAGTTGCTGGATGTCATCGGTCAAGGTGGCATGGGAGCGGTGCTCAAGGCTGAGCAATCCTCGGTGCGGCGGATCGTCGCCCTCAAGGTCATGGCCAAGGATCTCCTCAAGGACGAGAAGGCGGTCAGCCGGTTCCTGCGTGAAATTCAGTCAGCGGCCTCGTTGAATCATCCCAACATCGTCACCGCGATTGATGCGGACTGTGTCGGCGATCGCTATTTCCTGGTGATGGAGTTTGTCGAAGGCCGCGACCTGAAAGCGTGGCTGAAAAAGTATGGAACGTTGCCGGTGAGTTGGTCGTGCGAGGTGGCTCGGCAGATCGCGTCGGGGCTGCAACACGCTTACGAGCAAGGCATGGTGCATCGCGACATCAAGCCGTCGAATATCATGGTGACGGTCGATTCGGCCACTGGGCATCCACAAGTCAAAATCATGGATTTCGGTCTGTCTCGCTTGGTGAGTGAGTCAGACAAAGATGACAGTCAACGGACTCAGACCGGCGCGATCATGGGGTCGCCCGATTACATCGCTCCCGAACAAGCCAGCAGCGCGAAGGACGCTGACATTCGCGCGGACTTGTTTAGTCTTGGTTGCTCGATGTTCCAGATGCTGACCGGCCAGTTTCCGTTTCCCGGCAACAACATCATGGAAAAGCTGATGGCTCGAACGACGTTCGTTCCGCCGCTCGTTAGCTCATTGCGACCGGGGGTCACTCCGGAGTTGGATGACATTGTCTCAACGCTGATGCGGCTTGATCCGAACGAACGCCCGCAGACGCCTGCCGATTTGGTCGTGCGTTTGACGGCGGTGTTACAGAATAAGCCGGTTCCTGAACAAGATTCGTCGTCCAGGTCGTCAGAAGATTCCCTGGATGTTGCTGCCGCTGACGGCCCAGACGACACGTTGCATCTGTTTCTCGATCAACTATCGGCGCGGTCATCGGACCCAGGATCGGACGTCACGCCGGTCCATCGACCGAAGCCTAAAACCTCGGGGTGGATCGCTTCCGGAATTGCTGCCACCAGCGTGATTGTCCTGATCATTATCCTGGCGGTGATGTCGAGCGATCCGAAGTCGGCGGCGAGAGACGATGACGCGCCGACACAAGAGGTCAAACGCGAACCGGCGAAGAAGGCCACAAAGGTTCGTCGTCGCTCAGGATGACTGGCGTCGATCATTTTTCGGCGATCATTTTTCGTCGGGCAACAGCTCTTCCGTGTCCGGAACTTTCCGCTTTTTGACGGGCGGCGCTGGTCGAGTTGTTTCCAAGTTGGTTGGAGGCGTTCCGGTCCACGCGGAGACCAGTCGTTGCATTCCGCGTTGATAGACCTGTCGAGCGTCATCGTCCGTGTTCGTCGCGGCGAGATCGTCCAGTAATTGATCGAGTTCTTTGAGCCGCGCGTTCCACGGCTCCGGTTGTTGACGGAGTCCTTTCGCCCACGCGAGGGCTTGCACGCGGATTTCGGCGAGACTGCTGGACCAGTTTTCCGCGAGCGACTTCGGCAACCAGTATCCATCGACACGAACGTAGTCATGTTCGGTTGGCTCTTGATCAGGCCATTTCATCCGCACGACGGCGGAGTCTTCGGATGTTGAAACCAACGTCACCTCCACCTTCGCCAGATTCTCAAAGGACTTCGAGGAGATTGTTCCACCGGTTGGCAACGCACCCAGCGTTTGCAGAAGGTCGCCGCCGGTCTTCTCCAGAAACTGGCCGACGTCAATCTGTCGCAGCCGCTTCAAGTCAGCCAGTTCGCTGCTGCCTACGCTGTCAAAGAGGCGTTGCAGACTTTCGGGATTGATCGCCGGTCGAGTTGCCTTGTCTGCGGAGTCTTCAGATGTGGCGTGCCCAAAGATCGCCGCTGACTTCGACGGCAACACTTTGCGAGCTTTCTGCCAGACGGCAACAGTGGCTTCCCAGGTGCTGTCATCCAACTGCTGGGCCACGTCGCGGACCAACTGTTGGATCTCCGCTCGATTGGCTGGCGGCAAGAACCCCCAAACCTCGCGCGTTTTCTGTTGTCGCAGGCCGTCGAGAACTCGGCGAACCGCGGCGTCAGCAGTCTTCGGCGGACCGGAGGTTTCGACGATCTTTTGAGGCGGTACGATCGGCGGTGCGGTG
>JANNDA010000189.1:0-3040 GCA_031387195.1 Planctomyces sp.
GGTGAATGTTTCGGGCGAAGCCTCAAAGGACGGCATCTCCCGCGCGGAGTTGCGGTCGCAGTGGGACGCTTTCCAAGCGGTCCCCAACGTCGAGATTGCCGGACTGATGACAATGGCCCCGCTCGCCGCCGATGCTGAAGCTGCTCGACCGGTCTTCCGAGAACTGCGACAACTCCGCGACGACCTCGCCGTCCAAGCCGCTCCGCACGTAACGCTCACGGAACTCTCGATGGGCATGAGCGGTGATTTCGCAATCGCCATTGAAGAGGGCGCAACCCTCGTCCGCATCGGCAGCCGACTGTTTGAAGGGATTTAGCACTCAACTTCTGGAGGCATCATGTCACGACCAAGACCTGTCTGTCAGGAATTCTGGAGTTTGTTTTTGTTGATCGCCGTTGTCAGCCAAACGGCATCGCAGGCCGATGACGCTCGGCCGAAGGTGACATCACCGCGCGCGACCTCTGGCGACTCAGCCGTTGAACCGAATTGGGACGAGCGAGCGACGATCTCGGTCGGCAACAAGGAGGGAGATCTGATCGGCTCGACCGAGAAGGTGCTGCAAGCGGCGGTTGATTCGGTCGCTCGACTCGGTGGCGGAACGGTCAAAGTGTTGCCCGGAACGTATCGGTTGCGGAACTCGGTCTACCTGGCGTCGAAGGTGCGGATCGTCGGAAGTGGATCAGAATCGGTGCTGATCAAAGAGCCGTCCGCGAAGACGAAACTTGCCGCCGATTCCGATTGGTACGACCAGGAAGTGACGCTGGAAGATGCGAAGGCATTTCGAGTCGGCGACGGGGTCGTGATTCGCTGCAAGAATCCGCACAACGGCGGCCCGACTGTCCTCAAGCGGACGTTGGTCGCTCGCACGGGGAACCGTTTCAAGCTGGATCGAGCATTGCGTGAAAACGTTTGGTCGGGGGGCGAGCCAACGATCGCGACGTCGTTTCCGTTGATCAGCGGCGAGTTCCTCAGCGATTGCGTCATCGAGAACATCACGCTCGATGGCAACAGGGAAAAGAACGACCACTTCGATGGGAATTACTCCGGCTGCATTTTCTTACAAGACTGCAACCGCATCACGATGCGTGGCGTTGAAGCGCGCCACAACAACGGCGACGGCATCAGTTGGCAGATCTGTCACGACGTCGTTGTTGAGAACTGCCACAGCCACGACAACGCGGATCTCGGCCTGCATCCTGGGTCCGGCTCACAACGGCCGCTGATCCGAGGGAACCGCATCGAGCGTTGTGGCATCGGCATCTTCTTTTGCTGGGGCGTGAAGTACGGCCTCGCGGAGAAGAACGTGATCGAAGGGATTCGCACGGCGGGAATCTCGATCGGACATCGCGACACTGACAATCTTGTGCGTGACAACATCATCCGCGACAGCGGCGTGGCCGGAGTCCTATTCCGCCCGGAGCGCGGCCCATCCTTCGCCGGACATCGCAATCGGATCGAGCGGAATGAGATCGTCAACAGCGGCGGTGACGAGGGTGTCGGCATCGACATTCAAGGGGGGACCGAGTCAATCGAGTTGATCGACAACCGCGTCGTCGAAAAACGCGGAGCCGCGAAGCGAGTTGGGATCAAGCTGGGGACTGACACCAAGGACATCCGCCTGACGAACAATCAAACCGAAGGCTTCGCGATTCCGGCGTCTGTTGTCGATTTGAGAAAAGAATAGCGCCGACATTAAGTAACCCGAAGAGGCTGTGATTTTATGTGGGATAGGCTTCCAGCCTGTCGTGTTTTATGGGGAATTCGACAGGCTGGAAGCCTATCCCACGCAAAGAATCACAGCCTCGAAGCGTCAGCGAGGGCGGGCGCACCAAAACACGAAGAATCTGAACGCTGTAATGCGTTCACCCTCGCTCACGCGTCGGGTTACTTTTGTGGCTTCGCCACCCTACTTTTTCGCGACCAAGCCCAGCGTTTCCAGCTTGGCAAAGCATTCGTCCCGTTCACGACTGCGGTTGAGTTCGAGCCAGGAAGGATCTTGTACGGCGAGGAAGTCGTCCTCTGACAGTGGCGGAACTCGATTGTTTGTGGCGGCGAATTGCATCAAGCGTTGAATACAACCGACCTCCAATCGCGACAGCCCGGAGCCTTGCAGCCGATAATCCTCGAACGCTTCCCACACCGCCGGGAACAGCGGCTGCACGATTTGGCGTCCAATCGCCGTCGCGTAGTCGCGGATCTCCAACTGAGCATGTGAGTCCATCCGCAGCGCGAGGAAATGCAGCAGGTTGTGCAGATCAACCTTCCAATAGGCTTCGGTGTAAGTCGCCAGCGGCAAGTCCTTGCGAGCCTGCTCGCGTGCGACACCCAAATCGAGCCGTTCCTGATAAATGCGGCGCGCCATTTCTTGCAGCTCGCGCTCTGAGGCCGTGAGCTTTTCGCCGACGTCGGAGTCCAGCAGTTCGTCGCTTCCTTGCCGATTGTTGGTCGCTTGTGAACGCCATTGATCGACGGGGGTCGTCTGCGCCGAGTCGATCGCGATCGAGTATCGGGTGCTGTACTCATTCACGTTGGCCATGCGGTGCCGAATCCACTGCCGCCAGCAATCCATCGGGACGCGGACCAGAAATTTCACCTCGGCCATTTCAAACGGCGTCGTGTGCCGATGCCGCAACAAATACCGAATGAGCGTCCGGTCGTCGGACGGCTTTTTCGTCCCTTCGCCGTAACTCACACGAGCCGCCTGGACGACGGAACTGTCCTCGCCCATCACGTCCACAAGGCACACAAAACCGTCGTCCAAGACCGGGATTTTCTTCCAACGAAGTTCGTTGATCAGGGCCTGACGATCGGGAGCGGCACCAGCAACTTCAGCAGATTCGGACATGACGACCCGGACGGTTCGAGGGAGTTTCTGGAAAAGAGGCGGGAATTTAGACGTCCGGCTAGACAAAATCCACGACCTGCGGCATCTATGGTTCGCACAGCCATGAATTCATTCAGGCGAGCACAATGTCTTCCGACGCTCCGTCCCACCTTGCGATGCAGGTCTCGCAGTTGTGTACTCAACTGGCCGAGGGGG
>JANNDA010000206.1:0-2256 GCA_031387195.1 Planctomyces sp.
CGAGCGGTCAGACACCCGCGGGCAACCAAGATCAATTCGCTCCCGTGGCGGAACGGGGCCGCAACGGCAACGACACTTCAGGCACCGCTAATGACTTAGGCGACCTCACGGCGATCGCGCGTTTGCAGGTCACGGGCACGATCGGCGACGACGGCTTTTACGACTTCCGTAGCAATAATCCGTTGGCCATGAATCCGGCGGCGGACGTCGATCTGTATCGCTTCTCGATCACGGGTGACGGCACGTTCGGATTGATCGCCGAATCCTTCGCGGGACGCATCGGCTCGCCGCTCGATCCGGCCCTCACACTGTTCCGTGCCGATGACGCAGGCGCGCTGCAACTCGTGGCGACGAACAACAACTCGCTCAATCCGGCCGAATCGACCAACGGCTACATCCCGTTTTTCTCAGATGCGGTCCTGTTTGCTGGCCTCCCTGCGGGCGACTATTTCATCGCGGTCTCTAGCTCCGGCAACGATGTGGAATACGGTCCTGACGGCATCTTCGATCCGCAGGTGGCGCACAGTGGACTCAACGGCGGCTCGGTCGGGAGCTATGTGCTCGACCTGACGGTCTACGCGGACAACGTTGCTCCGCAAGTCGTGGGACAAGTTTTTAATCTGTCTGGTTCTGACGATGTCAGTCTGAGTGCTGAGCACGTTGAAAACTTGCTCCACGCACCGACGCATCTCCATGTGCAGTTCTCTGAGCCGGTCAACTTGCAACAGTTGGCCAATCAGGCATACGTGTCCGTGGGCACGAGCACGGTGAGCGCGGTTTTCATTGAGAGTGCTGATGGCACGCGCTACTTCCCGCGTTTGGAGTCGTATGATTCTGTGACGGAGACTGCCCACTTTCTGATGCTCGACGGCTTGCCAAATGGCGACTTTGAACTGCATGTGTCTGGCAGATTAGGACTCACCGACGGAGCCGGGAATCAATTAGTCGGTAATGACGCCAGCGGCGATTTCGTCACGCAATTCACCGTGACCGATGCTTCTCGCGGAGCGGATCGGCTGCGAAATGGAACAGGCAATGATTCGTTCGCGACGGCTCAAGACCTGGGCGTCTTGTTCCCGCACGACCTGCAATCGGGACTGACGCTAGTCCGCAACGCCACGACCAATGCCGGCCAACCGGCGGACGCCGCAGACTTTTACCGCTTTGAACTGCTGCAAACGAAGTCCTACTTCTTCTCGCTGTCCGACCTCGGCGACGGTGCGCCGCCCGCGATCGAAGTTCTCAATGAGGCCGGGCAAGTCATGCCGTTGGTTTCGCTGCCCGGCGGCCAAGGTTTGTTAGGCTTCCTGCCTGCTGGAAAATATGTGCTGCACCTCGGTTCGTGGAACAGCGCTGAGGCCAGCAACGTGACGTATCAAGTCGAGATCGAACTCGGCGGTGCCTCCGAGAACCCGACGCCACTGACCAGCGGAGCGGCCCCCGCAGTCGGCATTCATCTCGTCGGAAACGTGCCGGAATTCATTGGCCTGCCGGTTCAAGCGGTCGCGGTGACGCCAACGCTCGCCGCGAGCACTGCTCCTGCAAACCTCAACGACAGCCTCGCGACATTGCCGCTGGGACTCCCAGCCAACTCCACATTCGCGGTCGTGAACACGCTCAGCGACAACCACATCGTGCGGCTGTTTGGCTTCGGCGACCGCGATCGACTGTTCTCGATGATCGACTTGAACTTGTCACGACCAACGACCGAACCTTGGTCAGTCACCAAAGCCGTACTGAGCGAGTTGGAATTGCAGGACATCCTCAAACTCAATCGCACGAACTCCGACGACATGGAATCCGAAGGTGCCGAAACAACGTCATCGTCCGAAGAGACCAACGACGAACAGATGCCAAGCACTTCACTCGAAGCTACCGGCGAGGTCGAAACATCGGCCACCAGCGAAACCACTCAGCCGCCGAGTGACTCAGAACCACTGAAGCCACGACCGACGGCTGTGAGGCGAACGATTCGCGACCTGCCCATCAAATTTCGCTCTCAGGACGATCAACAAACCAGTGCCAGCATGAATCCGCTCGCCATCGCGTTGGCCGCCAGTCTGGCCAGCACATTGCGAGAACAGAGTCGGCGTGACAAAGAACAATTGCCACTGAGGAACAGTCAGGGGTCAGGCACCGCAAAATTCAAAAATGGCGGGATGATGCCAGATTTGTAGCGCGGCGAAGCCGCAAATACGTAGCCGTCATCGCTCCGCGTGACGAGCCAATTGCTCGCCAACGCGTTGTGAAGCGACC
>JANNDA010000247.1:0-1672 GCA_031387195.1 Planctomyces sp.
TCACGAGGCCGCTGCCGAAAACTTCTTGCCAGAAGCGATTGACGGTGACTCGCGTCGTCAGCGGGTGTTCGGGTCGCAGTAACCATTGCGCGAGTCCCAGCCGATTCTTCGGGGCCTCCGCAGGAAACGCGGGGAGCGCGGCGGGAGTCGTCGGCTTCACCGGGGCTTTGCGTTTGTCGTATTCGCCACGGAAGAGGATGTAGGCCATCGCCTCTTCGGACTTCTCGTTCATGACGTGTGCGATCGCGCCACGCGACTTGATCGCGACCTCGTCTTGCTGAGCGACAGCGATCTGGCCGTTGAGTTCGCGGAACGGCGCGTCGAGCGTGACCAACCACCAGTCGAAGAGTTCGTTGACCTCTTGCGGCGTTCGTTTGTCGGCCGGCTTCGCGAGTAGTTCGACCGCTTGCGGCGTGCGCGTGAGTTGTTCGATTTCGCTGTTGACCAACGCTCGGCCATAAACGCGAGCGTCTTGCAGGACGACATTTTGCAGCCGTTCGCTCTTGCTGCGCTGACCGATCGTCAGAGGTACGGTCGAGCGGATCGTTGATTGGAGTTGATCGACCTCGACATCAACCGGCTGTTGTACGCCGTTGATAAAGACTCGCACGCCAGCCGCTTTGCCGGAGCCGTCATAGGTCACGCAAACGTGACTCCACTGATTCGGTTGCAACGGCGTCTTGCCCACAACCTTGAGAGCGTCTCCCTGCCAGGCGCTGACGATGTGCATGCCCGGACGATCGGCCTGCAACCACAGATCCCAGCCGCGATAGGCGGGGCCGGCATCCATGCGAGCGAGGATCGCTCCCGTTTGATTTCGTTTCGTGACTTTGACCCACGCCGACGCGGTGAAGCCTTGATCCTTCTCGAAGTCGCCGGCTTCGGAAACTTCCAGCGGGTGATCGCCGATCTTGATCGCGAACGCTTTCGCTCCGACCTTGCCGTTGCCGATCCAGTCGAAGCCCGATTTGACTTCGACCGTCCGCTCTTGACCGTCCACGATCAGTTTCAACGCGTCACCTTTTCCCTCGTTGAGCGGCGCGTGCAGCTTCAGTCCTTCCGTCGGGACGAGCGCGGCAAGTTGTTCGACTTTTGCTTCGACCAACCATTTGTCGTACTCGACGCGAGCGTCCTTCTTGCGAGCATCCAGCTTGCCACGCATCTCCTTTAACGCTGCGGTCACTGCGACCCACTTGTCGCGATCTTCCGGCTTCGGAACGGTGATGATTGGCGGAGTGTTCGGGATGTTGCCATCCATCGCTCCTTGCGACGTGTTATTGAAGAACGCCGCCAGGGAATAGAACTCGCGCTGCGAGATCGGATCGAACTTGTGGTCGTGGCAAACCGCACAGCCGGTCGTCAGGCCCAGCCAAACTTGCGAAGTCGTCTCCGTCCGGTCGCGGGTGTAGAGGACCAGATATTCTTCCGCGATTGAGCCACCCTCGTTCGTCGTAATGTTGCAGCGGTTGAAACCCGACGCGACGTCCTGATCGAGCGTTTTGTTCGGCAGCAAGTCACCCGCGAGTTGCTCAACTGTGAATTGATCGAACGGCATGTTGAGATTAAAGGCGTCGATGACCCAATCTCGGTACGACCAAATCTCGCGATAGTTGTCGAAGTGAATCCCGTGCGTGTCGGCATACCGCGCCGCGTCGAGCCAATACCGCCCGCG
>JANNDA010000282.1:0-2121 GCA_031387195.1 Planctomyces sp.
GCGGAAGTCACGACGACCGGAGCCCCCGCATTTCAACACGACCTGCTGCTGTCACCACATTTCCGAGTGGACGAAGTGAAGGTCACCGAAGATGAAGCCGATCGCCTCGTGAGCTGGGCGATCAACGATCAGCGACTCACGGTGTTCCTGCGCGGCGAAACCACGGGCATCCAAAATATCTCATTGCAAGGGAGAGATGCGATTCCGGCTGACGGCCACTTGTCGATACCCACACGCTGGCTCGCCGACGCCGAAGTCAGCGACTTCAGCGTGCGTGTCACCCACGATCCGGAATGGCAAGCTCAGGTTTTTGATGATCGCGATGAGGTGCTCGCGCCCGTTGAGATTGGTAGTCCGATCCCCGATCGCCCGGAACTCTTCTTGGGAAAATTCCGCGCGAAGCCCGCCAGCGAGTTGCTCCACCTGCGGCTCACTCCCCATCAGGCCGCCGGTGCCGCTGATGCTTGGACGGTGGTCGCGCCGAGCACGAATGATCTCTGGCAATGGCGGCATGTGGAGCGATTGCTCGACCGCGGTCAGACGACCGCACGCATCTTTTGGCCGTCCGCCTGGCAAACGCAGGGAACGTTGCGGCTGTCAGCGTCGCTCAAGGAATTAGCCAGACGACCGCTTCCCGATGGCTTCGAACTGACAGTGCAATCGGTCGAGGAAAGTGCTGCGGAACGTGAATTGATCTTTGAAACACAGGTGCCAATGAACAATCTCGCTTCCGTGCGACTCTCGCCACCGACCGCGTTGGATATGGGCGAGCGTACGCATCAATGGCTCGTCGCCGGCGAGTTGGCATCCTGGCTACCACCGCAAAACGATGCTCAACCAGTGGCTGACACCGCCGCACTGCCAGAGTCGGCCAAACGATTGCTGCCGATCAACGTCAAAACGTGGCTGCGGCTCGTCCCCACAACGCCGACGCTCGACATGCACAAGCCGGAGCAGCCCACCTCCGCACCTGCGCCGAAGATGGTTTGGGGCAACACCACCGTGTGGGTTGCCGACGGAACGATCTCACAAGGTCGAACATGGCTCTTGTTGCAACCCAACGGGCTGCGTCAGTTGGCCATGCGACGCCCCGAAGGAATCCATTGGTCGGCGGCGTTCGTCAACGATCGTCTGCAAAAACTCCCCGATCCGCTGAATGTTGATTTGTCGTTTCCCGAATTA
Organism: Planctomyces sp.; assembly: GCA_031387195.1. GTDB lineage: Bacteria > Planctomycetota > Planctomycetia > Planctomycetales > Planctomycetaceae > SXKJ01. The sequence continues at coordinate 1,183 of JANNDA010000282.1, forward strand.
CCCAACGAGCCGCTCCTTTGGATTTCCATCTTTTGGCAAATCGACGCCGCTCCGCGCGATCGAATTGTGGCTCGCCGCGACGCCCAGTTGCCGACCCCCGTTGATGCCAAGCTCGCGCCTCCCAATCCTGACCTCACTCTCATCTCCGTCGGACACAGCGAACTGTCATCAACTCGCGGAGCACGACGCGTGCAGGATTGGGACGGTCGCCTCACGCGAGCATCACACATCTTGCGCGGTTTACAGAGTTCCCCGAAGTCCGCTCACGGTTCGCTGCGACGGTTGCGAGATTTGATTCAAACAGACATCACGGAATCGCGGCGCATGATTGAGCAACTTCCGTCAGAAGTCGGATTCGGGCATTCAGCCAGAGAACTTCTGAAGGCGGTCACGGCGGACTTCGAGGCACTGAAAGCACGCGATCAACAACTGCTGCTCGAAAATGGCAAGACGACAGCCGATCAGACTTGGACCAGCGACGCCTGGCTGCAAATCCCCAAATCGTGGAACGCGGTCGCCGATGCAGATCCGTCGGCGAGCCTGTCGGTCATTGTGGTCGATCGCCGCTGGCTCACCTGGACGCTGGCAATCGTGGCTATCGCTGCCGTGATCCCCTTGCTGCGAACGTGGCTGCGTTGGCAAACCGGCGAATGGTTAGCACGTCACCCGAATCTCGCTTGGGCGCTGTTGGCGTTGATCTGGTGGACGTGCCTCGTTCCCAGCGTGATCGGTTTTGGGCTGCTGGTCCTCGCGACTCTGACAGCGCTGCGTCAACGTGAGCGAGCTGTCGCAAACCCGCATGTCGCGTAGCACAGGCGGCTCGCCTGTAAAGTAACCCGAAGCGTCAGCGCGGGCGAACGCTTCAAGTGACTACGAATTGAGAGCGTGATGGAGCGCGAGCCCTCGCGGACGCGTCGGGTTACTTTAGATGCGGCTGTC
>JANNDA010000288.1:0-2578 GCA_031387195.1 Planctomyces sp.
TCATGTTTTCGGGCTGAGATGACAGGCTGGAAGCCTATCCCACGTCAATTCCTCACAGCCTCTCCGCGTCGTGAATTGCGACGCGGAGCGTCGCACCACAAAAAACTGCACGCGAGCCGCGTGCGCCGCATCAGCCTCGCCGATGCTGTCGCAGCCATTTCGTCGCGATCCATTTCACTCCCGCACGCACTGGAGCACCGCCGTGCAGAGTCAGCGGATCAATGTCGCCGCGCGAGTTGCAATACCCGAAGTACACCGCATGACCGCGGCGAGGCACCACCGACAGGCCGATCTCCGGAAAGATCGTTTCGCCGCCATCTTCGACGTCGTTCAAATACATGACCAACGTCCCGATCCGTTGCCCGCCCTGAGCCACATGCGGCCCGCTCCCGGAATCACCCGGCGGGAAGTAATCAAAGTGCGGCCAGTATTCGCCCCCCACTTCGTACCGCAAGATCTGCAACCCTTCGCCATGATCGACCGGCCAACGCAACAACTCCGACAACCGCTGATCAATCCGCGCGATGAAGTCATCTTCGTGGAGATAAAAGAAAGTCCCGCTGCTGGACCGATTCGCAATCACGATCTCTTGCCCGGTTTTCGGATCAATCGTCGTGGACCGAGCCAACTTCTCCTCCGACTGCTGCATCAACTCCAAGCACTCATCGTCCGACAACACATTCCCCAACACCAACACTTCCGGCCGCTTCAACCGAGCCAACACCCTCACCGCGCGATCCCCAACGTGGATGACATTCCCCGCCGACAACCGACTCGCGTCTCCTACGTAGCCGTCACGCAAATTAGCGAACGGGGCGGCGTCAGCCCCCTGGTTTTCACCAGCCATCCTGACCACCAGGGGACTGACGACACCCCGTTCGCCTAAGAACCCCGCTGTGGCGAGATCCGTTGTGGCCGGTCTCCCGACCGAGCCACCTCGCAACTCAACCACCCGACCAATCTCCTCAATCCGTTTCGCAAACTCCGCTTCAAAATTCTTCTCGACCATCGACTCGCGCGAACATTCGCGTTGCACGTTCGACACCACCCAATCCCGCCAAGTCAGCTCCAAGAACGTGATCTTGCTCATGCTTCAGAACACTCCCCATACAACCCCGACGCGCAAGCGAGGGTTTCCGCGCCCCTTCTCCCCCCAACAAGCCCGACTCGCCAGCGAGGGATGCGTAAAAAACCATCCCTCAACAATTTGGCCTCAGCCATTCTCTTCATTCCTTTGCCGTCCATTCCCTTGCCAAGAAAGCGGATCGGCAAAGGAATAAAACAGTTCTACGGAAGAGGGGACTCAATGCGGGGGATGTGCGAGCCGTGAAAGAAAACGTTTGTCGCGCGGCCGGATTGGAAGCAAAAAGCCGCTCGTTATTCGCGAGCCGGGCCGCTGAGAGCAGGCTATTTCGCCGTTGCCATCACACGTTCACTTTGAGAAGAGTGATCAAGAGCAGTGTGGGTGCCAGAGGTGCGAACCATAAGAACGGAATTCAAAACGGCAAACACAAAGTCAGAACAATGTTGAGAAAAAACAAACCAGACACCGCAAACTGCGAAGCTTGTCAGGGTTTTCCTGGTGTTTGTGCGAGTGAATCAAAACATCACATCGTCGTAGAGACGGGCATGGCGGATTCAACTGGAGCCAATATCGCTCATTGAAGTCCAACTGGTGAGTCATACCAACTCGGCGGTCACGATCCCAAAACAACCGAAGTCTGCGGTGATTTGGCTGCCGAGCTCGATGGGAATCGGAATGATGCTAGTGCCAGTGGTGATGACTTCGCCCGCACGAAGGCCGATGTTGTGGGTGCGGAGTTCGTTGGCGATCCAAGTCATCGCGAGTCGCGGATCACCCAGCACGTTGGCCCCGACGCCCTCGCGAGTGGCGACGCCGTTCAATTGCACGCGGACGACGTGAGACGCCAAGTCGATCGAACGCCATTCAGCGGTGGTGGCGGCTCCCAGCACGAAATGATGAGCACACGCGTTGTCGGCGATGAGCTGAGGGGAGCCAACGATGCAGAAGTCGTTGTAGCGCGAGTCAGGAATCTCGATGGCGGGATGCAGCGTGTCGATCGCTGCGAGAACCTCGGCGAGTTCGTAAGGCTGCGGCCTCGGCGGCAGGTCGTGGCCGAGACGGAAGGCGAACTCCGCTTCGGCGACCTTCATGCCGTTGTTGCCGAGCACGATCGGCGTGCCGTCGCGGTGGACTCGCCTAGCCAGCAGACGACCGGCGAGCGGGCCATCCACTTGCAGATGCTTCTGCCCAGCCGTGCTAGTCGCGGCAATCTTCCAACCGAATGTGGCTTGCCCGGAGCACTCGGCTAACTGTTGTTGAATTTGATAGCCGTCGGCTCGTGTCGCAGGACGGACGGCTTCGGGAATCGCGTCGATCCGACGCTCTGCGGACCAGGCACTCCAGAGTAATTCGGCCGCACGCTGTGAGAGATCTTGATTCATGAGGATTCACTTCAGGGTAGGTAGGTTCGTTGTTTATACCGCTCGCGGCCACAAATGAGACAGGCGAGCGGGGCGGCGTCAGCCCCCCGGTGCATTTGCCGCAGAACCGGGG
>JANNDA010000309.1:0-2360 GCA_031387195.1 Planctomyces sp.
AGCGTGATTCGAGCGACCGGCCCATCGACCGAAAGAATGACCTGAGTCGTCACGATTTCGATTCCTCCACAATGCGTCCGTCGCGCATTCGCAGAATGCGATCGTCCGGCTGGATGAACGTTGGGTCGTGAGTCACGACGATGACGGTGGCGTGATATTGATCTCGCAAATCGCGCAGCAGACGAAACACCTCCGCTCCCGTTTGACTGTCGAGTTCACCGGTCGGCTCATCGGCGAGCACAAGCTTCGGTCGCTTGAGCAACGCGCGAGCGATCGCCACTCGCTGCTGTTCGCCGCCAGAAAGCTGACTCGGACGATGATCGAGCCGCTCGCCCAACCCGACTTGCTTGAGTAACTCAACGGCCCGCGATCGCAACTCGGCAGGGACGCCCTGCGGAAGAAATGGCACCAGCACATTGTCCACAGCGGTCAGATTGCTCAGCAGATTGAAGCTCTGAAAGACGAAGCCGACTTGCTCTCGCCGAAAATTGTCGCGCTGATGAGCCGTCATGCCGGTCAATCGTTGTCCGGCCAATGTGAGTTCCCCCGACGTCGGCTCATCCAATGCCCCCAATAGTTGCAGCAACGTGCTTTTTCCACTGCCAGAAGGTCCGAGCACAAAGGCGAATGACCCGGCGGGCAACTCAAACGAGACACCTCGAAGTGCGGAGACCTCGTGAGTCCCGCGCCGATACGTCTTCGTCACCGCTTCTGCCTGGATCATGATGCGCGGCAGTGTAGCCCGCTCTCGCCAAGAGCGGAAATGCGGTCAGCACTACGAAAACAACTCAGCAATCGGCTCGCCCGACTCCAAAATCGGGATCGGACGTTGTTGACGATCGCGAACCGTCGCTTGGTGATCGACGCCGACAATGCGGTAAATACTGGCGAGCAAATCACCGGGGCCGAGTGGTCGATCTTTCGGTTCGCCGCCATTCGACGTCGTCGATCCAATGATTTGACCACCGCGAATGCCGCCCCCTGCCAACACCGCCGACATCGCACCCGGCCAGTGACCGCGGCCGGTGTGCTGGTCAATGCGCGGAGCTCGACCAAACTCGCCAAACGCTGCGACAAGTGTCCGATCAAGCTGGCCTCGATCGGCGAGGTCATCAATCAGCGTCCCAAACGCTTGATCAAACGCCGGCAGACGCTTGCGCAGGTTCTTCTCGATCGTGTAATGATCGTCCCACCAATCCACATCTTTTTCGTAGAGATTGATCACCACAAACGTCACGCCCGCTTCGATCAGCCGTCGCGCCAGCAGAGCCGATTGCCCATACGCGTGCTTGCCGTATCGCTCGCGAAGTTCCGCCGGTTCCTGCGAAAGATCGAACGCGTTCCGAGCGGTCGAGCCGCTAACGAGATCGAGTGCCGCTCGTTGCACATCGGACAACGCTTGAAACTGCGGTTCGGTGTCTCGGCGTCGAGCCAATTGATCGAACTCACGCAGCAACCCCCGACGATCTTCCAGTCGAGACATCACGACGTCGGCCGGTAGTTTGAATTCCGGAGGTCGATAATTTCCGAGGCTCGGATCACCACCTGCATCCAGCGCCGCGTGCCGTGAACTCAGGAAGGCCGGACCTTCGTAGAAACCCGCGTGCCGACGATAGTCTTCGGGAATCGCAACATACGCGGGCATCCCCGGCGTGCGTGGTCCGGCGAGCGCAGAGACCACTGATCCTTGAGCCGGGTTGCGTTGTCCCGCCTGCCGAGCATTCAGCAGCGGCCAGCCGGTTTGCAACCAGTGAGTCCCATCGTCATGCACCGCCAGATTGTGCTTGATCGAACGAATCACCGCGAACCGATCAGCCACGCGAGCGTGATGAGGCATCAACTCACAGACCTCGAATCCCGGCAGTTTGGTGGCGACCGGATTGAACGGCCCACGAACCTCCAGCGGCATCGCCGGTTTCATGTCGTACATGTCGATGTGCGACGCACCACCCGCTTGGTAGAAGAGAATGACCGCCGAATCGCGACGATCTTCCGCTGCGGACGCCTGCCGAGCCTGCAAAACTTCGGGCAGCGTCAACCCAGCGGTACCGAGCGAGCCGATCCGTAAGAATCCCCGACGGCTCACACCGTCACAAAGCCGAACGCTGCGTCCCACGATGTCGAGCATGACAAATCCTCGGTCGGGTGATGTCAGAAAGTACGGCACTCATATCGAATCACACCGATGTGAGCAATCACCTTGTTCGCTGTTGGCAAAGAAACTGATTCTACGCGCGCATTGTTAGCACGACGCGCAAGCGAGTGGTTATTCGGTCGCGTCCAAACAACCACTCGCTTGCGCGTCGTGCTAGCAAATCAGATTTTCGGCAGACTGGTCTTCAGCGATTCCATCACGACGT
>JANNDA010000315.1:0-10332 GCA_031387195.1 Planctomyces sp.
GATCACCTGCACGGTGCCGCCGACAACGACAACCGAAACCGCGTTGGCATTGCCGTCATTTGGGACGGTCGCGGTGGCGGTTGTCTGATCGACCACGATGGCGACGTCGTTCCCATCGCCGCCGACGTAGGTGATGCGTGCCGTCTTGCCGCTGCCGAGGAAGTTCGTGCTGACCGTGGCTCCGGCAGCCAGCCCGTTGAACGTACCCGTCACGGCATCGGCGGTTCCGTTGTTGTCGATGATGATGAACTCGTCACCGTCATTGACAGCCGGCGTGCCGAAGGTCACGAGGCTGAGCGTCGCGCTCCCCAAGCTGACCGTGCCGGTCACGAGCAGCTTGTCGAAGTTCGCCGTGCTCTCCGCTTCCACCTGGAAGGTCGAGCCACTGACGAGCAACAAGTTGCCCGTGTTCAGCGTGCCGGGTGATGTTCCCGGAGCGACGCTGCCGCCGCTCTCGGTGGTGATCGCGGCGGTCGTGCCCGTGCCGCCGAGGGTCGCTCCGCTTTTCACGGTCACGGGGCTGAGGATCGAGCCGGTGGCGGTCGTCAGGAACGTGCCGCTGCCGAGCGTGACGGTTCCCGCTCCGGCATTCAGATCGTTGGCGGCGATGTTGACGCTGCCCGATTCGACGAGGTTGATGTTGCCGTTGCCGCTGGTGGTTGCGGTGACGGTCGTGGCGGCCAGACGCAGGAAGTTCGTGGTCGAGCCGATGCCGTTCGAGCCAGCGCTCAGTGTCACATCGGCGGCGGTCACATCTGTGCCGATATTGTCGGCTGTGGTAATTCCATTGCTGCTGCTGCTGGTCAGTGAAACATCGCCAGTGCCAGCGTTGACGAAGCCTCCCACGGCGAAAGACACGTCCCCAGTAACCGTGGCAATCGAAACATTGCTGTTATTGGTAGTGATTCCAGCGGTACCAACCGCGCCAACTTCAACGCCGGTGGCATCCGTGTAGCTCAGCGTGCCAGTGCCCGCAGCCGTCAGATTGGCCGCGATAACCGCCGACTCGTTGCCGACATTGTTTAGAGTGAACGGACCGGTGCCGAGCAGCCGCAATCCGTTGGTCGTGAGGTTAGCGCCCGCTGTTTGCGTGACTGCTCCTCCCGCAGTCAAAATAATCGACTCACCAGATACCGCCGTGGGTGTACTGATTCCTGTGACACCATCAACGGTGGAGATGGCAAAACCGGTCGCATCGCGGTACACGAAGTCGGATGTGCCGGCGGTTGTGAAACCGGCCAAGCTGGACACTTCATTGTTGGCGGAAGCCAAACTGACGTCGGCTGGGCCCGCCACGGCGAGGTTGGTCACCGAAAGACTGCCAGCGCCAGTTTCGGTGACTGTACGGCCAGAAATGATGTGCAGAGTCGGCACACTGGCGTTGAGGAGCGTTATGGCGTCGGTGACTGCCACGTCCGTGTTCGCCAAATTGGCACCGATGCGCAAGACGTTGGCCGTCACGTGATCGAGTTCCGTGTCGGTCAAACTCAGCTTGGTAGCCGTTTCCGTTCCGACATCGAGATCTCTACCAGCAGTAAACGGTTTCAATGTGACGGTGTTCGCAGCGGCGGTAATCGCGGCAGCGACTTCCATCGTGTCGGCGGTGAGGACGATGCTAGCGCCACCTGAATGAACGGGGTCGCTCGCAGTGACGGTGAGGGCATTGTCGGCATCCTGCACAGTAATCGTGATTAGGCCATTGGAGGTCGTAACGCCGACTTGGCCATCGGCTCCGTCAATGTTTAAGTCTCCGCCGGTGACGCTATTGACGAACGTGAACGCGCCGCTCGTGCTGGTGCCGGCCAAGTTGGTCACGTCAGTGTTGGCATGATCGAGAACGACGCTCGTGCCGTGTACGGCCAAATTCGAAACGATCAGACCGCCCGCTGTGTCCGAAATGGCCGCGCCGCTGCGAAGCGAGAGCGTGCCAGAACCAGCCGGCGTGATATCTGCCGTCACCGTGATAGTGCCGCTGCTCGCATCGCCGATGCGGATCGTCCCGGCGGTCACGCAGTCGAGTTCGTCGTCAGTCAAGCTGAGCGAGCCGCCCACATTCGTACCTAGATCAATCGGGCGAGACGCTGTCTGTTGTTTGAAGGCAACGGTACTTGCCGAAACCAAAGTACTGGTGGCATTGATCGCAACGTCGTCCGCCGTGAACGTGATTACGCCCGCGCCGGAGGTCGTCAGGTCCGCACTCGCGCCGGTCGTCACCGACTCGGCGTTGACGATCAGGCTCTCGCCACTGGCGAACGTGACGTCGCCGTTGAGGTTGACCGTGTCGGAATCCGCATCGCCGTTGATCGTCACGGCTCCCGTCAAGCCGGTCAGTCCCGTGGTCAGCGTCACGACATCGTTGCCAGCACCAGCATGCACCGTGAGCTGTGTCACGGCGGCAACCATCAGCGTGGTCTCCGTCGCGCCGTCTCCGGAAACGAGGTCGATATCACTGGCGAAGTCCGTATCACCCGCCGTGAAGCGGTTGTGTTGCAAGAAGCCGCTGCCGTCCGTCGTGAAGGTGAGCGTGTCCGACGCTCCGTCGCCGGTGAATGTCACCACTCCCGTAGCCAGAGTCGCTGAGTAGGTCAGCAAGGCCCTGCTTTCCAGACGTTCCACAACTGGGCTGACTTCAAACCTCTGGCAAGCCGCGGCAGGTCGGCGGCTGTCCGTTCGACCGCCACGGCGGCGAGTATTGATGCGGGAAACCAGACGTTGGAGCCAGTTCGCGATTCTCATGGCATTTCCTTGAGAGAAAGGTAGTTGAAGAAGTTGTGTGGTTTGTTGGGAAAAATTCAGTGATAACAGTCAAAAGTCAGGGTCAATCCCCACTAACCCGAAGAGGCTGTGATCTTTTGCGTGGGATAGGCTTCCAGCCTGTCGAATTCCCCGTAAAACACGACAGGCTGGAAGCCTATCCCACGTAAAATCACAGCCTCGAAGCGTTAGCGAGGACGGGCGCTTCAGTAACTTCCAGTTCAGAGTCATGGGAAGCACCCGCCCTCGCTGACGCTTCGGGTTAGTGGCTGCGAGTGGCTTGAGAGCGAGTCTTGCTGAGAATGTGGCGCAGAACACATTTCATCGCTGTGACAAGCCGCTCGTCTGAGCCACTGGGGCGTTCAATGACACCCGCAGCGTTTCAGGGCAGCTCTCGCATTGCCGCCGAAATTCTCAGCAAGCGTTATTGCGCGGCTCGTGCGAGCCAGTCGCGACATCCCATCAAAAGGAAGAAGATTGGGCGCGGTCAGCATCCGACTCATGGCAGGATGCGTCCATTGAGAAAACAACATGGCGAGATCTCCTCGAGTGGTGAAGAAATTTGGAATTGATCCACGACGCCACACTGACTGGGCAAAACCCAATCAATGAGGTCGGAAGATGAATCCAAACATTCGCTCGGAGTGACCGGTCGCGCACCGCTGACCTTTTGGGGTCAACGGGATCCGCTCCAATGGAATATCAGAACTCCTTGGCTTTGGATGAGCAGTCTGCTCAAAACAATCCTGATTGCAAGTGACAGATACGGGATCTCGGTGAACTTTTTTGATTTTTTATGAAGCCGTAACCCGTTTATTAATCACGAGTAGCGTCAACTTATAGATGCGCAATCTTGCCGAGGTTGGCGCTCCCTCTGGCTCGTTCTACTCGCTCGCGATTCCTTGTCAGCTTGCACGCAATTTACAGCTTGGGCGACGATGTCACCCGAAGCGCCAGCGAGGGCGAACGCTTCAGAACACTTCAGATTCAGAGTCGTTGGGAGTGTTCGCCCTCGCTGACGCTTCGGGTTACTTTGGGTTGCGGCCGGAGGCCGCGATGCTTAACCACAAGCCGCAGGTACGCCGACGGACAGAAACGATGAGCACACACACCTGCGACTGGCGCTTAGGAACGAGAACGCAATAACTTCCCGATGTCGTGCTAACTTCCCCATGCATCGGGAAGTTATTGCGCTCCCGTTCCTTAATAACGAGCCACGCTTTGGAACAGCCTTCGCATCCCGCGTGCCATGATGGGCATCCCGATCAAACCCGAATCGACGACGACGGATCGAACAAGTCCGCCTTCCACCAAATCAGTTCTCTGGTTCGGAGGGCTGATCTTGCTGCTCGCGGTGCCGTTCTTTTTGCGGATGCCGCTGACAAACGACACCGCGCTCTTCGACTTGCAAACGCGGATGATCTCTGAGGGTTCCGTCCCGTATCGCGACGTGCTCGAACCGAATTGGCCCGGCGTGTTTTGGATTCACGGCGCGGTGCGATCGGTGTTGGGATCAAGCTCAGAGGCGATGCGGCTCTTCGATCTGTGCGGCGCGCTGGCGTTGTGTTGGATGCTGCGGAACCTCGCCCTGTTTGCTGGGGCCACGCGACACGGAGCGGCTTGGCTCAGTCTGGCCGTGATCACGTTTTATTTGAGTTGTTCCGAGTGGAGTCACTGCCAACGCGATACTTGGTTGTTGATTCCAATGACCGCTGCAACTTGTCTCAGAATGCGCCGCCTGAACGGTCAAATGATTCCGAAGGTTTGCGCACTGGCTGTTGTTGAAGGGCTGATCTGGGGAGCGGCCTGTTGGCTGAAGCCTTACGCAGCCTTAGTGGCTGTCTCCGTCTGGCTCGTGACTTTGCCGAAATACTCGACGTGGCGAAAAGCAGCGTTGGACGCCGGACTCGTTTTCATCGGTGGAGTGATCGCAGGCATCGGCGGAATGACTTGGCTGATGCGAACGGGAGCATGGCCATTCTGGCTGGAGACGATGCGCGATTGGAATCCGCGTTATCTCGCAGCCGGTCGCGAGCATTGGGTGCGGCCGCGGTTCGAGGCCATGTTCTGGCGCATGCAGCCTTGGTATTGGCTGCATCTGTTCGCGCTGCCGTTGGCTGTGAAGGACTTGTGCTGTTGTTTCGCGAATTCGCGCCGGGGCGTGAGCGCGTTCGGGCCACTGGTCGGCGAAGTAACCCGAAGCGTCAGCGAGGGCGAGCGCTCCCGGACGCTTCCGATTCTTTGCCGTTTGGAGCGTTCGCCCTCGCTAACGCTTCGGGTTACTTGTCGGTGCGGCTTTGCAGCGATTTACCTGGCAACTCTGACTCACGTTTTCTTGTTGCAGCATCTGTTCGACTATGTTCACGCGCCGGCCGTGATGCTAGCGATCGTTGTCGTGGGGACATGGCTGGCTCAGCCACAACGCTCGCGGCGTTGGCGTTTCGTGATTGTGGCGTTTGGTTTGATCGCGGCGATGCAGTCTCCGCTGCTCAAGCCGCAGCGAATTCGCTTATGGTGGGCCTGTGTGGCTCAATCAAGCAGCGCCGGATTTCAAAACAAAGCCAAGCTGCAAGACAAGCTGGCGCTGCTGCCGAATCCACATCGAGTGCATCTGGAACGAGTGGCCGATTTTTTGAGCCAGCAGAAACCGGAGCGCAACGCGGTCAACGTTCTCAACAGCGACTTGGTCAGCCTGTATTCTCGATTAGACCTCCGCCCGCCGACTCGATTCGTCTATGTCTGGGAACTGCTGCTGTATTTCCCGCAGCAGCGAGACGAAATCATGGCCGCGTTGGCCAGCTCCGGGCAGCGTTACGTGGTGAGCGATCTGGTGAGCTGTGGGATGTCGATCGCTGACGCTTGGGCGATCGGGCCAGATGGTCCGCAGGCTCCGCCACCGAAGTATCAGGTTGGTCGGCGAGGCAAGTATCCCTGGTCGCATCCAGTCGTGTTCCGATCGGGGCCGTACCTGGTTCACAAGATATCGGGTTCGATTGGCAGGCCATCATCGCCGTAATGCACAACCTGGAGTGCTGCGGCTCGACGCCGCCGCACTCCAGGGCGAGCGTTACGCGGGAGCCAGTTCTTCGACCGCGTCTTCGATCAGGCCGAGACGGCGGAGCTTCTTGTAGAGGCCCACTCGGCTAATCCCCAGCGCTTTGGCGGTTTGCGTGCGGTTGTTGCCATTCGCCGCGAGCGCATCGCGAAGCATTTCTTTTTCAGACTGAGCCACTCGTTCCACGAGTTTCCAGGACGGCTCAACTCGTTTGCGTTCAACGACCGGAGCGAACTGCGATTGAATCAACTTGTGAGACAGTTCGTTGACCGTGAGTTCGCCATTGGAGCTAAACAGGACGGCGCGACGCAGATGATTCTTCAGCTCCCGCAAGTTGCCGGGCCACTGATAGGCTTGCAACGCTTGCAGGAAATCGCGATGCACGTGATGGATGTCGATCTCCAGCTCAACCTTGAGTTCCTCGATGAATTGCACGGCGAGCGGAATCAGGTCGTTCGGTCGTTCGCGAAGCGGCGGCAGGCGAAACTCCAAGACGTTGAGCCGATAGTACAAGTCGAGCCGGAATCGTCCGTCATCAGCCAACTCTTGCAGGTTGACGTTCGAGGCCACGATTAGCCGAGCTTCCGATTTCTGAGTGTCCGGAGAGCCGACCAATTCGTACTCGCCGGATTCGATGACCTTCAGCAGCTTGGTTTGCTGTTTGACGTCGAGTACATCGATTTCGTCGAGCAGGATTGAACCGCGACCTGCGGCTTGGAAGCGTCCGATCTTGTTGCGATCGGCTCCGGTAAATGCGCCGCGGACATGGCCGAACAGTTCGCTCTCGATCAGATCGCCAGGCAACGCGCCGCAAGCCAGGTTCTGGAACGGATGGCCGCGCCGATGCGAGATGGCATGGACCAGTTTGGCCAGCGTCGTCTTTCCAGCACCCGTTTCGCCGACCAGCAGGATCGTGACGTTGCGGTCTGCGACGCGAATTAACTCATCCACCGCACGAAAGAACTCGGGTGTGTAAGTCTTCAATTCCACACCGAACGATTCGATGTGCCGACACTCAAGAACAGGGCGAGCCGTCGGTGATTTCAAGATCGCCCGCAAGCGTTCGATGTCGGTGACCTCACCGCGCTTGTTCATTTCAAAATGAGCGGCGGCCAACAAGTCGATTGACTCGGCCAAGCACATCGGGACGAATTGGTTGCCGATCGTGATGAGGTTGATCGCTCGCAGACCACCGCGAGTGATTCGGCGAAGCAACTCAGCGATCACGGAAAACTGAGCGGTCGCATGGCAATCGACAATCAAGTTGACGATGGGAGCGGCGACCAGCACGGTCATGGCCAAGTCCACATCCAGGCCATTCAGGGATTTCACAGCGATCGAGTCCGCCTCTAGCTGGCGGTTCAAGTTCTGACTGACGGTTTCATCTCCAATGAAGTAGACCGAGCTGTCCATCGTTCGTAGTTCCTTCCACGCAAGTATTCGGGGCATACCAGACAAGAAATTCGTCGAGGGGATGTATGACGAAGTAGCCGCTTTCAAGAACTGATCGCGGCAAAGGTTTCAGTTTGCAGAATGAATTCGGTCAGATTTCGTTCCGCAAAGGACGCGCCAACAGGAGTGCGCGTTTCCGCAGGGATGCGACGTGTTCGACTCAGTAACCCGCAGTGTCAGCAAGAGTGGACGCTCCAAACGACTCTAAATTCGTAGCGTCTTGAAGTGTTCTCGCTTGCTCGTGCTGTGGGTTACGTTGGGTTGCGACTCAGCCGCGATGAGCGCTGATATCCATCAGCGGTTTGCGCAGCCTGTTACCACGCGGCGGGGACAATAGAAGAACGAAAGCAACTTTGCCCGGAACGGTCTCCCGCAACGGCCACTCATTGCGGACATCCACAGCGCACGTGAACTTTTCGCAAACTCGGTTGTCGCGCCGTGAGGAATGGCCTTTGCGAGTGAGCCGACACTAGCCCGACGCGCAAGCGAAGGAGGGACGCCAACTCCCCTCGCTTGCGCATCGAGCTAGTGTGAAGCAGTCTGCGTCACAATCTCCTGTGCTCATGAATCATGAGGGTGATGCAGATGCAGGCGAGCCGCCCGCACTACGGAAGAACGCGATCCACAGTTCACACTCATCCGGAAGGTTTGCACGCATGAGGCAGCTCTCGGTCATCGTCCCGACTTATCGGGAAGCGGAAAATTTATCGGTACTTGTCCCACGTCTGTGTCAGGCTTTCGCGAACTACGAGCTTGATGGAGAGATCATTGTCGTTGACGACAACAGTCCCGATCACACGGTGGAGGTTGTGAGCACGCTCAGCGAGTCCTATCCAGTGCGGTTGATCTTGCGCACGAAGGAACGCGGTTTGTCGAGCGCGGTCATCGCCGGGATGCGAGTGGCTGACGGCGAGGTTTTGCTCTGCATGGACGCGGATTTGTCGCACCCGCCGGAAGATGTGCCGAAGCTGTATCACGCGATCGCGAACGAAAGTCGTCATTCGCTCCGCGAAAGAACGCCCTTTCGCGGAGCGAAAGGGGACAATGTCAGTACCGTTGGGCTAGCGCCCTCAGGCTCGCTGAACGCACGGGCGAGATTCGTGGTTGGTAGTCGGTATGTCGCGGGAGGCTCGACGGAGTCGGGCTGGGGACTGGGACGCTGGCTGAACTCGAAGGTCGCGACATTGCTGGCTTGGCCGCTGACATCCGTGAGCGATCCGATGGCCGGTTTCTTTGCGTTGCGTCGTGAAGATTTTTGGAACGCCAACGGATCGCTTGATCCGATTGGCTACAAAATCGGCCTGGAATTGCTTGTGAAAACGAACACACCGAAGGCGATCGAAGTCCCGATTGAGTTCAAAAATCGGTTGCACGGCGAAAGTAAATTGTCATTGCGTGAGCAGCTCAATTACGTCCGGCATTTGAGTCGGCTGTACCGATTTCGGTTTCCGAAGCTGACGCGATTCGTCTCGTTCGGGTTCGTTGGCGCAATTGGTGCGATCGTGGATCTGCTGATGTTCGCGATGTTGTTGCGAGCCGGTTTGACAGCGTTGCCGGCTGCGGTTGCGGCAATCTGGATTGCGATGACGAGTAACTTCGTTCTGAATCGCCAACTGACATTTGCGGATCACCGTTGCGGCTGGCCGCGAGCGTATTTGGCGTTCTGTTTGAGTTGCTTGGTTGGCGCAGTCGTCAACGCCGGGGTGCGCGTTGGATTGATCTCGTCGTTGCTGTGGTTTGCGCAGCACACCTGGGGTGCGGCTGTGCTTGGAATTCTGTCGGGGCTGGCGTTCAATTTTTCGCTGTGCGAGCGATTCGTGTTTCGGCCATCAGAAAGGCGAAGCCGTTTCGCATTGCCAAGCCAGCACGAAGTGCAAGCGAGTGGTTTCAGTCAGCACCACTCGCTTGCGCGTCGTGCTAATGAACCCAGTGAAGCGCCCGCCCTCGCTGACGCGTCGGGTTACTTGCGTGTCTTCGTCGTGCTTGCCGTGATCACGTCAGTCATTGGGGCAAAGGGGCTGTTGTCGCAGACTCGTAAAGAGACTGGACGGCTACGGCCAACCGCAGCGGAATCGTCCACGCTGTTGGCAAACACTGCGAAGGCGAAATCGAACGTCGTGTCGCAAGCATCGGCCAAAAAGTCGGCGACGACTTCGAGCAGTCTGCCGCTCAAGAGTCATCTCGGTTTTGAATTTTCTGACATCGACATCGAAAAGCGGCTGCGGGCCGACACGCGGTATCTCGCGTCTGACGAACTGGAAGGGCGCGGGACTCAAACTGCTGGCATCGACAAAGCGGCGGAGCATATTGCTGGCGCGTTCGCGAAGGCGGGATTGAACACAAACTCGACGGGGCACGGAGCGTTTCATGAGTTCCCGCTGCTCACGCGCGAGGTGTTGGCCACCGTGTCGCAGGTGACGCTGCAAGACCCGGACTCGGTGCTGCACGCGATCGCTCGTGGGCGCGATTATTCGAGCGTGCTTGTGCCGAAGCCGAAACAGGCATCGGGTGCGTTGGCGTTTGCGGGGTTCGGGATTTCGGCCCCGGAGTTAGGCTACAATGACTTCGCCGATCTCGACGTGCGTGGTCGAGTACTGATCGTGCTGCGATCGGAGCCGACTCACGACGATTGGAAGAATCGGACCAGCGGCGGCGACATATCGCCGCATTCACTGTTGCGGACCAAGGTTCGCGAGGCTCTGGCACGCGGAGCAGCAGCACTCGTGCTGTGCGATCCGAAGTCGGGGCTGAGTGTCCCTGCGGACGCGGCGGAATTGCTGTCGATCGACTTGTCTGCGGAGTTTCCGTCGGCCGCGATGCCTGTGATTCATGTTCGTCGTCAGGCTCTGTGCGAACTGCTGTCGAAGTCGGCTCACTTTGATCTGGAACAGGCCGAGGCCGAGATCAACTCGTCGCTCAAGCCGCAGAGCCAGTTGCTCAAAAACGTGTCGTTGACGGTGCGTGTCGAGCGGCCGAAGGTCTCGCGGACACTCAAGAATGTGATTGGAACGATCGAGGGCCAAGGTCCACACAGCAGCGAGACAATCGTGATCGGCGCGCACTACGACCAC
>JANNDA010000415.1:0-2838 GCA_031387195.1 Planctomyces sp.
CATTCTTCACGACCAAACCCACCGGCACCGGCCTGGGCATGGCGATCAGCAAACGGATCATCGACGAACACAACGGCCAGATCGCCGTCAACGAGTCACGCTCCGAAGTGACGGAAATCGTCGTCACGATACCAACGGCAGCAACGTAGCCGTCTCGCTCCGCGAGACGTGCCGAGCGCGGGGTTGACGCTGTGCCGTTCGACGACCTCGTTGGCAGCGGTGGCATCCGATTCGCACCGGCCAGCCCGAGCACGCCACTGTTTCAATACTTGGTAGGCCAACGATGAATCCTTCGCCGAACGCAACTCATTCGCACCTCAAACCCAGCGCTGGAAGCTCTCCGCGTCCGGCACTGTTCGCCTCCGACATGGCGGCACGACGATTGAATTCGTCCGTGCCGACCGAAATTCCAACCGACGATGTTCAGACGGTACTGACTCGATTGCGTGAAACTCCGTTCGACTCGGTCGAGGCGGTGTATGTGCTAGACGCCGCGCAACGACTGCTGGGCTGTGTGGCTCTGGGCGATTTGTTGCGAGCGGAGCCGGCGAAGTGCCTGAGCGAAATCATGTCGCCGCCCCCCATCGCGGCTCAGGGACATGACGATCAAGAGTTCGTCGCCAGTCTGGCGCTCCATCACAAGATCACCGAAGTGCCGATCGTGGATGCCGACCGCCGGTTTCTGGGAGTCGTCTCGTCGCGGGAATTGATGCACATTCTGCGGCATGAGCACGTCGAAGACCTGCATCGCCTGGCGGGCATTCGAGCCGAGACGCGGCAGGCTCGGCATTGTTTGGAAGAACCTCCCTTGCGGCGGGCGAAGGATCGCTTGCCGTGGTTGTTGATCGGATTGCTGGGCAGCATCGGAGCGACCGCCGTGATGGTCAGCTTCGAATCGGCACTGCATCGCCGGGTCGAGATCGCGTTCTTCATTCCGGGTTTGGTATATCTCGCGGATGCCATCGGCACTCAGACCGAAGCGGTCGCGGTGCGTGGACTGTCACTGAGCCACGCCCCGCTGTCTCGACTGCTCTGGGGCGAACTGCGCACCGGACTGTTGATCGGGCTGACGCTCGCGGTCGCCGTGTTCCCCGTGACGTGGCTCGGCTTTCACGACGTTCGCTTGGCGTTCTCCATCGCGTTTTCGGTGTTCTGCGCCGGAGCCATCGCCACGACCGTCGGACTATTACTGCCGTGGGCTCTGTCGCGACTTCGCCAAGACCCGGCCTTCGGTTCGGGCCCGGTCGCCACCGTGATTCAAGACGTGCTGACCCTGTTGATCTATCTGACCGTGGTCAGCATATTGAAGCCGTAGATGTCAGCAGACCTGCAACTCGTTGCGGAGTTGTTTGATGCCGGGAACATCCAAGGCGAGGTTCTGAGCGAGTTGCTTCAGATAATACGTCGGCACTCGGCCGGAGATCGTGACGGACTCACCGTCGCACTCCACTTGGAGGCGGCGGAGTTCGCCATAACCGGCGAGATGCAGTGCCTCTTGAACGGCGGCTTGGATGGCCTGGTGATGATGGGGGCGTGGACTTCGGAATTCGGTCAACTCGAACTGCCGGGGCGCAGTCGCAGCGGTCATGCTCTTCTCCTTCAAAGGACAAAGGGGGCTAGTGCTGTCACTCGCGCAAATGCCGTTCGCCGGTGATGATTCTTCAAGAATGTCTCCGTTTTCTCGGTCATGATTTGACTCCGGCGGATAATTCCTAGAGTAGACGCCAACGTGTTGCGAGGAATCGATGGACGAAAAGACTCGACAAGCGGCTCGGCTTTGGACTCTGGCTCAGCCGGTGGTTTCGGCGTTTGTGACGTCGGTCGTGCGGGACTTTGCGGCACGAGACGATGTCCTGCAAGAAATCGCCGTGGCGGTGATTGAGTCCATTGATCGATACGACGCCGCACGACCGTTTGTCGGTTGGGCGCTTGGGATCGCGCAGAACCAAGTGGGGTTGTACCTCAGGCGCGTGCGGCGGGATCGCCTTGTGTTTGACGAGGAAACTGTTTCCTGTCTGGCGTCGGCGTTTATCGAAGCGTCGGTTGAGCCGTCGCCGAAGCTGGACTACTTGCAGGAATGCCTGCAAGCGCTGGAAGGTCGGGCAAAAGAAATTTGCGATCTTCGTTACCGGAACGATCTCAAGCCGGCGGCGATTGCCGACGCGGTCGGGATGACGGCGACTTCCGTCGCGAAAGCGTTGCAGCGAATTCGTGACCAACTCCGTGGCTGCATTGAGCGGAAGGCTGTATTGGCGGGATCAGCCGGAACGCGCTAGCGTCCGGTTCGTGCTTGGGCCACACGTCAGAACCGGGGCTAGCGACCTGCGGCTCATTGGTCGATCAGGAAGATTTGAAGCAACCATGAACCTCGATCCGAAGCAACTGATTGACGGCTACCTGGACGAGACGCTCTCTGCCGACGAGCAAGCCGTGCTCAATCATTGGCTCAAGGAATCGCCTCAGAATGCCCAGCAGTTCGCTCAAGAAATGCTGTTGCACGATCGTTTGCGCGGTGAGCATCTCGCGCTCGACGCTGTCCCGGAAATCAGCCGCAGGGCGCTAGCCAGGGTGAGAGCAGTTGCAATGCCAAGCGATCAATTCCTGGGACCGGATCGCGACGCACTTCCACCAACCCGCAGCGAGGGCGAGTGCTCCAAAACGCATTGAATTGCGTGGCTCTCGCAGCGTTCGCCCTCGCTCACGTTTTGGGTAAGTGCGGAGAAATTGGGGCGGCTGATGAAAGAGGCTTTGTCGCAGGCGTGCAGAGCCGCACACACATGAGCACTGGAGCGCGCCACAACTTGGCAATGCCGCTGGAAACGTCGCCGTCGTCGCTCC
>JANNDA010000456.1:0-2275 GCA_031387195.1 Planctomyces sp.
AGAGAACGACAGCCGTTTGCATTCTTGGCGACTTGCTCGCTCAACTCGCGGGTCGGCGTCAGCACGAGGGCTTGCACGACCGAACGGCCGAAGTCCAAACGTTCGAGCATGGGCAACACGAACGCGGCGGTCTTGCCGGTGCCGGTGTGAGCTTGGCCGATGCAGTCGGAGCCGCTCATCGCAATCGGAATGAACGCGGCTTGAATCGGACTGGGCTTCTCGAACTGCATGTTGCGAAGCGCAGCCAGTGTCGGTTCACTCAAGCCCAGATCGGCGAACGAGACCGACACACTCTTTGCGGATGTTGTCAAAACCTAAACTCCTCATAAACCTCGGTGATTTGAGCGGGCGAAGATAGCTCCGTGACTAGAGACCGTCAATTTGCTGCGGGATTCTCGTCTCAGTGGGCGAGTTTGTAGATCTGCGTTATTTGTCACACCGACTGATGAATCTAGCACGACTCGCCAGCGAGTGGCCGTTCCAGTGCAACCACTCGCTGGCGCGTCGTGCTGGTATGCGAATCTCGCGTGTGGAAACTGGCGAATCGTTCGGCTATCACACTCGCGTTTTTGCGAACGAACCTGCGGAGAAGCCTTGATGAGTACAACCCCCGTTGAGATCACTTTGGACCTGATGCGGCAGTCTTTAACGGCGGCGGTGGTGTCGGATGCGTTGGATGGTTTGGGGCATCGTCGCCATTCACCGCTGATCCCGATGCGGCCAATGACCGTGAGCGACCGAGTGCTCGTCGGACGCTGTAAAACGTCGTTGTGGGCGGATATGGCTCACCTTGATCCGCAGCCGTATGCACTGGAACTCGCGGCCGTCGATTCTTGTAAGCCGAATGACATCTTGATTTGCGCTGCCAGCGGTTCCAATCGGTCGGGGATCTGGGGCGAATTGCTCAGCACGGCGGCAAAGAATCGTGGCTGTGTGGGGGCGATCATTGACGGCATGGTCCGCGACGTTCGGCAGATGACGCAGATGGATTTCCCCGTCTGGGCTCGCGGAACGAACTTGCTCGACAGTCTGCATCGGCAGCGGGTGATCGACATCGACGTCACGGTGGAGATCGACGGGGTTGAGTTTCGCCCCGGCGACCTGGTCATCGCCGACATCGACGGGATCGTGGTTGTGCCCCGCGAATTGGAAATCGAAGCGATCCGCCGCGCTTGGGAAAAGGTCCACGCAGAGAACATCACTCGCGAGGCAATCCGTGGAGGGATGCTGGCGAGTGAGGCCTATCGCAAGTACGGTGTGCTGTGAGTTTGATTCAGCGGTTAGTCAGCGAGTGACGCGGACGACCGATGGGACGAATGTGAAGAATGAGATTGATGCGGCGCAGCTTCATTCTTCCCATTAGTCGCATCCTTCCCATGTATTGCGTGTGAGAAGCCAACAACGCGCGGGCTCATCATTCTTGAACCAACCTACGGAGAACATTCCAATGTCGTGGCGAGTGGGCTTTATCGGTGCGGGCAAAATGGCGACGGCACTGGCTCGCGGTCTTGTTGCGGCGGGATTCACGACGGTGGAGCAGATCGTGGCCAGCGATGTTGTTCCCGCCGCGAAAAAACAGTTTGCGGAAGATACTGGCTCGCGTGTCGTGGACTCGAACGCTGATGTCGCTTCCGCTTCGCAGATTTTGATTCTGGCCGTGAAGCCGCAGCAGATGAGCGGCGTGCTGGCCGAATTGAAGCCGCGTTTGACCGCGCAGCATTTGGTGATCTCGATCGCGGCGGGCATTCCTTTGAAAGCCTTGCTGGCGGGATTGGGCGAACAGACTCGGTTAGTGCGAGTGATGCCCAACACGCCATGTCTGGTCGGTGAATCGGCCAGTGGATTCGCGATCGGTGGTGCGGCGACGGTTGAGGACAAGGTGCTGGTCGAGCAATTGCTGTCGTCCGTCGGAGTGGCGGTTGCGGTCGATGACAAATTGCTCGACGCGGTGACTGGCTTGTCGGGAAGCGGGCCCGCTTACGTTTACCAGATCATCGAAGCACTCAGCGATGGCGGCGTGCGCGTCGGTTTGCCTCGCGATGTGGCCACGAAGCTCGCCGCCCAAACGGTGCTCGGTGCGGCGAAGATGGTGCTCGAAACGGGACAGCATCCCGGAGTGCTAAAAGACGCCGTGACCAGTCCCGGTGGAACAACAATCGCCGGACTACATGCTTTAGAACGAGGCGGCTTGCGAGCCGCGCTGATGAACGCTGTCGAAGCGGCGACGGCTCGCTCGAAGGAACTGGGGCAATGAAACAAACCCCACCGAGCTTGC
>JANNDA010000460.1:0-2183 GCA_031387195.1 Planctomyces sp.
GTGGTCGGCTCGTCGAGCAGATAAATCGTGCGACCGGTTGATCGCTTGCCGAGTTCGCGAGCCAACTTGATTCGTTGAGCCTCGCCCCCCGACAGCGTCGGCGACGGTTGACCGAGCTTCAGATAATCGAGCCCGACATCATGCAGCGATTGCAGTAACTTGCGAATCGGCGCGATGTTCTCGAACAGGTCGAGCGCCTGTTGCACATCGAGTTCGAGCACATCGGCAATGCTCTTCTCCTTGAACTTCACTTCCAGCGTTTCATGGTTGAAGCGATGCCCGCCGCAGACCGGACACGTGACCCACAAGTCGGCGAGGAAATCCATTTCCAGCTTATTGCTGCCGTTTCCCTCGCACGCTTCGCAGCGTCCGCCCGAAACGTTGAAGCTAAAACGTCCCGGCTTGTATCCGCGGCGCTTCGAGTCGGTCAGTTGTGTGAACAGATCGCGAATGAGATCAAAGACTTTGACATACGTCGCCGGATTCGATCGCGGCGTGCGACCGATCGGCGATTGATCGATGTCGATCGCCTTGTCGAGTTGCTCAAGACCGAGGATTTGCCGATGCGACCCCGGCGTGCCGTTTCCCTTGTTGAGATCGCGATTGAGCACCTCCCACAAGATGTCGTTAGCGAGCGAACTCTTCCCAGAGCCGCTGACTCCCGTCACGCACACAAACGCCTCCAGCGGAATCGAAACGCTGACGTCACGCAGGTTGTGATGCGTCGCCCCGATGATCCGCAGGGATTTGCCCCCCTCCGTAGCACAAGCTTCCAGCTTGTCCGCTCCCCGCTCCGATTTCAAAAGCTCCTTCCGTTTTCCAACTTTCTTCTTGTTGTCAGCAGGCGATTTCGGCAGTTGATCCGTCGGTTGAGCGACAAGCTGGAAGCTTGTGCTACGGAGCGACGCCGCCCGCTCCGCATCGATCCGCCGCACGTTCGGCACGTCGATCGTCTTCTTGCCGGAGAGGTACTGTCCGGTGAGGCTCTCCTTTGATTTGCAGACTTGCTCGTAAGAACCTTCGGCGACAACTCGCCCACCGCGAACGCCCGGCCCCGGACCAAAATCGACGATGTGGTCAGCGGCACGCATCGTTTCGTCATCGTGTTCGACGACGATCACCGTGTTGCCTTGATCGCGAAGATCACACAGGCTGCCGAGTAACATTTCATTGTCACGCGGATGCAACCCAATCGACGGCTCATCCAAGATGTAAACGACGCCGACCAACCCGCAGCCGATCTGTCCCGCCAACCGAATCCGCTGACTCTCGCCACCAGACAACGTCGGGGCCGCGCGATCGAGCGTCAAATAATTCAATCCGCATCGCAGCAAGAAGCCCAGCCGCCCACGAATCTCTTTGAGCACTTCGCTCGCGATGAGTTGCTCGGTCGGGCCGAGTTCCAGCGACTCGAAGAATTGAGCGCACTCTTGAATGCTGAGGGCACAGACTTCGGTGAGAGCAAGGGACAGCGGCAGAGGGGCGAGGCCGTCCTCCTTTGAGCGTTTGCCGTTTCCTTCCTCATCGCCTCCTCGCCTCAATCCCGAACTCGTCGTCACCGTCACGCAGCGCGCTTGCACATTCAGTCGCGTGCCGCCGCAGGCCGAGCAGTGAGCGAACGCCATGTATTTTTCAAGCTGCTTACGCCGCGCGGGATTGCGGGTCTTGCTGTAGTTGCTGAGCAACTCCGGGATCAGGCCGCTGAATGTGCCGCCGTGCTTCCAGATTCCGGCACCATGTTTCCATTCAAAGGCGATGTGCCGCGAGCCGGTCCCGAACAGCATCGCTTGCTTCACCGCTTCGGGCAGTTCGTTCCACGGCAACTTCAGCACCGAGTTCTTCGGCAGCTTGAGGTCATACTCCAGAGTCTCGGCCACGCCGTCATAAATGTGTTGCCGCCACTTGCCAATTTCTTTCACCGGGCCGAGCAACTCAATCGCCCCGTTCCACAGCGAGAGCGTTTCATCCGGAATCAGCCGATCCATCAGAAACTCAAACCGCTCGCCGAGCCCGTTGCATTCGAGACACATCCCTTGCGGACTGTTGAAGCTGAAAAGCTGCGGCGACGGCGGCTCGTAGCTGACGCCGCAGTGAGTGCAGGCGTAGTGCGCGGAGTAGAGGCGATCGGTGGAGTCCATCGTCGGAAACACATCGCTTGCCCCCTCTCCCTCCGCATCGGGGGG
>JANNDA010000518.1:0-1606 GCA_031387195.1 Planctomyces sp.
CGTCGCTGAGCCGGAGACGGGCAAGAGTGCCCGTCCTACAACAGTTTTTCCTGCGACAGTCCTAACAGCGTTTTTGGTCATGTCGCTTCTTGGCAACTTTGCGGTCTCTGCCGAAGGTGACTGGCCAAACTGGAGAGGTCCATCGGGTGATGGGCAATGTGTCGAGACCAATGTTCCGCTGAAGTGGGATGCGAAGTCGATCGTCTGGAAGACCGAGCTGCCGGGAGACGGGCAATCGTCGCCGACGATTTCTGGTGATCGCATTTTCCTGACGACTGCGTTGGAGAAGGGGAAGCAACGAGTCGTCTTTTGCGTCGATCGCATCAGCGGCAAGATCGTTTGGCAGCACACTGTCTGGACTGGCGAACCGGAGCCGACTCACGCCATGAATGGCTGGGCGTCGGCCACCTGCGCGACCGATGGCAAGCATGTCGTTGCGTTCTTTGGCCGAGGGGGCATTCATTGTTTTGACGTCGCCGGAAATAAGCTCTGGTCGAAAGAGATCGGCCGGTTTGAAGGGCCGTGGGGAACGGGGGCCTCGCCGGTCATCGTCGGCAACGCGGTCATTCAAAACTGTGAGGCCGAGGGTGAAGCGTCGATCACCGCGTTCAACGTCGCAACGGGCGATGTGCTCTGGAAGACTCCGCGAGATATTCCTCAACGCGGCGGTTGGAGTTCACCGATCCTGGTTCCGAACGGTTCAAAGCGAGAAGTTGTGCTCAACGGGTTCAACGGCGTGACCAGTTACGATCCGAGCACGGGCAAGAAACTTTGGTTCTGCAAGAGCTTTGCCGGACGCGGCGAACCGACGGCCACGCATGGGCAGGGGCTGGTCTACTTGGTCAACGGATTGGCGGGCGATATTTACGCCGTGAAACCGGGCGGTGAGGGGGACGTGACTCAATCACACATGGCGTGGCATTCGCCGCGCAAAGCGGGACGCGATCAGCCGTCACCGATCATCGCCAACGACGTGATGATCGTCGTCAGTATGGACGGAGTCGGCTGCGGCTATGACGCGAAGACCGGCCGCGAACTCTGGAAGGACCGGCTCGTCGGCAAGTTCACGTCGTCGCCGATCGCCATGGGCGATTTGGTCTACTTCCAAAGCGACTTGGGCGAGACGGTCGTGTTGAAGGCGGGGTCGAAGTTTGACGTCGTCGCTCGCAACGCTTTGCCGATCGCCGGCGACGAAATCTTCCGAGCGTCGCTCACACCGTCTCGTGGCCAGATGTTTTCGCGATCCAACAAGACGCTGTATTGTTTGCAGACGCCGTAGCCACAAGCTTCCAGCTTGTGAGCCAGCAGCCCGAAAAGTTGACTGTCGTGAAAGTCGAATTGTTTGGGAAATAGAAACGAACACAAAACATACAAGCTAGAAGCTTGTGCTACGAAAATACGAAATGAGGAATTCATGCTCGCTGGCCAATTCACCGCACCGCACCGCATCGATCTTGTCGAAGTTCCAGAGCCGCAACTTCCGCCAGGCGGATCAGGTCAGATCATCTTTCAGCCAGAACTGACTTGCCTGTGCGGGTCGGATACGCCGTACTTCACATGGAGCGGTGAGTGGCCTATCGAACTGGGTCACTCGTAGCACGAGATG
>JANNDA010000551.1:0-3582 GCA_031387195.1 Planctomyces sp.
AACGTGTCGCGCGGTCGGCCTTCTTCCTTCACGGCGAGGGCCAGTTCGAGCGACTTCGGTCGTTCGCGTTCGAGCCGTTCTCGCTCGCGATGCAGCTTTTCGTATTTTTCATGGTCTTCGGCGGAGATCAGCTTCTCACGCTGCTTGCGGAGAATTTCGCGGCGTTTGCCGTCGAACTTGAAGTCGTCAATCTCGCCGCCGGGCAGCTTGTCTTTGATCCCCTCTTCAACAGCGGCGATTTGTTTGCGGGCGCTCGCCAACTTTGCTTCCCACTCGGCGGTCGCTGTCGCTTGCCGTTTGCGTTCCGCGTCGTCGCCGATGAATCGCAGAATCTCGTTATCGCCGCCGTAAGGTTTGATGCCATGAAAGAACGACAGCAGCGAGTAATAGTCTCGCTGCAAAAACGGGTCGATCTTGTGATCGTGACAGCGAGCGCAATTGGCCGTCAGTCCGAGAAATGTCTGCGAGGTCGTCCCCACGATGTCGTCGAGTCCCTCATAAAACGCCAGCAACCGATCGGCAGGCTCGTCGTCAAACAGGCCGAGCCGGTAGTACCCAGTCGCGATGATCGAGTCGGGCGTCACTTCATCGAGTTCATCGCCGGCCAATTGCTCGCGGATGAATTGGTCATACGGCTTGTCAGCGTTGAGTGCGCGAATGACATAGTCGCGATAACGCCAGACGAACGGCTTTGGGTTGTCCCGTTCAAAACTGTTGGACTCGGCGTACCGCACGAGGTCGAGCCAGTGCCGACCCCAATGCTCGCCGTAATGCCGTGAGTTGAGCAGCCGATCCACGACTTTCTCGTAAGCATCTGGCGATTGATCGCTGACGAAATCAACGACGTCCTTCGGTGACGGCGGCAAGCCGGTCAGCGTGTAGAACAACCGCCGCAACAGCGTCTCTTTCGAGGCGGTCGGCACGGGACGAACGTCGTTCGCTTCGAGCTTTGCGAGCACGAACGCATCAATCGGCGTTCGCACCCAACTTGCGTCTTTGACCTGCGGTGCTTCCTGCCGCACGACCGGTCGGAACGCCCAAAAGTTGCGAGCCTCATCATCGACGACCGGAACACCGTGTGCCTTCACCGCCGCCGAAGCCGCTTTCTCCGACCACGGCAATCCGCGCGTGACCCACTTCGTCAGCGTGTCGATCTGAGGCTTCGAGAGTTTTCCTTTCGGCGGCATCATGATGCCGTCGTAATTGATCGCTTGCAGCAACAAACTTTCGCCGGGCTGCTTGAGATCAACCGCCGATCCGCTCTCACCCCCTTTGAGAATGTCCTCCCGGCTGATCAGCTTCAGCCCGCCTTGCAACTTTTTCTCCGAACCATGACAGGCGAAGCAGTTAGCTTTGAGGATCGGCAGCACCTCTTTTTCAAAAAAGATGACGTCCTCGGTTGTCGGTGAATCAGCGCGAAGTTCTGTCGTGAACAACGCGACAAAAAACAATCCGAGTCCGAAAAGACGGATCATAGTGGCGAGCATAAAGGTGCCTTATTTCGGATGAAGGGCAACGATTCGATGGTCGGCAATGTACTGCGTAGATAACTTCTCGCCATGCTCAGACGCGACTTCAATCTCTCTGAAACCGACATCCGCTCCCAGAAAGCAAAAGTGTGGGTTGTGCGTTCGGATGCTGAGGATTCTCGCGATTGGCTGCAAGCGGCTCCGGTTTGCCGAGCACTCGCGAACCATCAAATCCGACATTTGGCAGTCGCTCACATGCCGGCACCGTTCGAGATTGTGCGGACGCGATTGAGTGGCAGCTATTTCCTCGCGAGCGTCAGCGGTGAAGGCCGCGTGCTGATCGACGGCCGCTGGGCACGCTGTCCGTCAGGCCGAGCGATTTTGCTACCGCCGCACACGTTGCAGGCTTTTCAAACGCCTGCCGGTAAACGTTGGGACTTCTGCTGGGTTCGCTATCAAGAGCGAGCGGGACAGAAACCGCTCGCTTCGGCGCGAACACCGATCGTCGCCGAGTTCGACAGTGAACCGTTACGACTCGCGATCCTCGGCCTGCACCGCGAGTGCTCAACCGGTGGAGTGCTGTCAGGCCGCTGGGCCGACTTGATTCATGACTACGTCACGCAGTTCGCTCAACCGGCGGCAATGGATTCGCGGCTCTGGCATCTGTGGGAAGAGGTCGCGGCATCGCTGGCTGATCCGTGGACGATCACCGAGATGGCTCGCCGAGTTCACTTAAGCGACAAGCAGCTTCAACGTTTGTGCCTGAGAGAGCTCGGTCGTAGTCCGCGACAGCAGTTGATTTGGTTGCGCATGCGTCACGCCGCCGAGCTGTTGCAGACCAATGCGAAGATCGACACGATCGCGTGCGAGGTCGGCTATCAAAATCCGTTCGTCTTCTCGACGACGTTTAAGCGAGTCATGGGTTGGACGCCGTCTGCTTATCCCGGTCGAGCGAAATCATCAGAACGGCCAATCTGAGGCTGTGTAACCTGCGAGTTGCGATGTCACATACGCTTTCGTGATGACCGCCTCGACTCCGACCGCTCTCAGCGACGCCTCAAGTTCTGGATACGGCAACCCCGCCACAGCGATCACTCGCACGTCGGAGTTCTCCGCGATGTAGTCTTTGATTTCGGTCGTCGTTTGCCGCCAATCTGGATCGACATCCCACAACACAATCGTGTTCTCAGCAGACGTCGCTGCGTCGCCGTCGGAGAGAGTTGCTCCAAGCGCGACGGCGAGATCGCTGAGCCACGCCCGCAAGGCAGGGTCGGGTGAGCGAACGAGGATGACTGCCCCGCTGACGTCGATCGCTTCTGAAACCGGTTCGGCCAAAAGTGTCGCATCGAATTCAAACGCCTCATCGCGTGAGGCGGTGATTGGCAACGGCTCTTGGAGGCGACCGGTGACAATCGCCCACAACCGGTTTAACCGAGCGAGCGCCGAGCGAGCGGGGACGCGAATTCCGATCGGCCAGATCGCTCGCGTGCGACCGTCTGATTCGCACCAGCTTCCAAAACAACAGACCCACAACGCCAACGGCCAGCGGCCCAAATGTGTTGCGACTTCCGAGGCAGAAAACTCATCCGGCCAAGACTGGCAGACAACCACTATGTCAGGAGACGTGAGCTCAAGCTCATCAACTTCGCAAGTGAGCCGGACGACGTCAGACCCCGGACTTCGTTGCTGAAGAGTCCGGGGGCTGACGCCACCCGGCTCACCTGCGTCGTGATTTCTGCGGGGCCACTTAGGCTGGTGTCGCACGCAGGCCGAAGCACCGAGGCTCTGCACCCAAGCTTTGACCGGCGTCATCTCCATTCGGTCCCAGTCACCCAGAACAAAAACCTGCGGCAGCAGCGTTGTTGAACCAGCCAAGTCATCCATCATGGAGTTATCTCGACCGGGGGCAAATCAAATACCGTGTTTGGCATTCAACTCTAAAATGCGCCCACCGGCCCCGCGTCGGTGGAGCAATGATTGAACGCTAGACGCCGCTCGATCAACAGTTTGACACGCCCCCCGCCCCTGGCCTGATGAAAACCCCGAAAGTTTGGGCAGGATGGGAAGAGGTGATTGAATCAAAACTGTTGCGTCAGGAGTTTCATCCGTGCTG
>JANNDA010000582.1:0-5096 GCA_031387195.1 Planctomyces sp.
CTCTTGGACCTGCGTCGAGACCGTCACACGACATTGAGTTTGCGGATGAAAACTTGCTTGACGGTTCGACCGAAGAAGATCACTATGGGGCCTGGTGGTTGGTTGTGGGGAAGAATGGTGATCAATGGCCCTCACTGGTACATTCGAGCGGTCGCTGGATGACAAAAACCGGATCGCGGTCCCCAAACCTCTCCGTGAAGAGTTCACTTCTGCTTCGTCTACTCCGGCTGAAGAAGTGGTTCAGTTATACGTTGCACCGGGGCAGGACAAATCACTGTCCCTGTACAACAAAGTTGGCTTCGATGCGCTCGCTCAGCGACTGGCTTCCAGTTCGTCCAACCGAGCCGAGGTGCTCAATTTTCAACGCCTGTTGTTTTCTCGTGCGGAGAAAGTGGAGTTGGATGGTCAGGGCCGAATTCGAATTCCTGAACGGCTCGCCGAGTTCGCCCAACTCAAGCGGGATGTGATATTGCTGGGTGTTCAAGACCATGCGGAAATTTGGGACAAGGGAGTCTGGACAGAGTTTGAACAACGACACGCAGCTCGGTTCGATGAAATGGCCCAAGCTGCCTTCGCGTGAAAATCAGCCAAACAACTGACAGCAGTAATCAGGATTCGCCTCGCCGGTTTGCCGAGGGAATTCCAACAAGAGATTGATGAGTGCTTCCGCTGGCTAACCGGGCTGCGGAGATTGGCGGTCACGGACGATTGCCAACAGAGAGGGAATGCGAGTGCGTCCGCATTCCCCACGAGATCGCCTGGGCCGAAAGGATTCGGACCCAGGCGTTTTCGTTTGATAAGCGGCGTACTGGCGACCAGGGCGGCGTGACTGCTACCTCGACGGATTTGCCACCGGAGCCCCGATGCGGAGGTTGCGGAACTTCACTTCGGTACTGTGGTTTTGCAGTCCGAGAAAGCCCTTCAGTTCACGCAGCTTGATCGCAGGGTGCGATTCTGCGGTCACGTCCGTCACGATGACGCCGTTGTGGCGAGTCGTCACGTGCTGTCCGTCGCAGTTGATCTCCAAGGTATTCCACTGGCCGGCAGCGCGAGTGACTCGCGGGTTCGCACCAACGATGTCATAGACCGAGGCCGAATATTGGAAATCCTTCAGCGTTGCGTACTGCGGCGAAGCATCGTCGAGCACTTGCACTTCAAATCCGGCGGGCGGTTTTGTGTCGTTGTCGCGATGGTGGTTGCCGTCTTGGGGGACTCGGACATAAACCCCGCTGTTTCCGCCGGGTGCCAACAAGTAGTCGAATCGCAGACTGTAATCGCCGTATTCACAGCAACTTCGCAGCCACGGACCTTTTTGGCCGGTGCAAACCAGCAACCCCTCGTCGATCTTCCAACACATATTCGCGTCCTGATCAGCACCTTGCCAACCGGTGAAATCCTTGCCGTTAAAGAGGCTGCAAAAGCCCAGCTCCGTGATCTGGAGATTCCTCAATAGGAATTGCCCTCCCAACGGGACTTCGACTTGAATGCCGACATGCCCGACCGGCTCTTTGATGCCGCTCACGGAATAAGCGTGTTGGCCGTTAATCAGCGTCGTGACCTTGTCACCGACAACCGTGATATCAAACGCATTCCACTCGCCAAGCTTCACCAACCCTTGGCTCTCGGCTCCCGGAAGACTGCCGATATTGCCTTCCTTTCCCTTCAATAGATTGGCTTGATACCCACGCTTCGGAAACGGGGCACCGCCCGGAACGGCTCGGAGATAGATCCCTGCGTCGTACTTCTCGTCTTTGAGAGCTTTCCATTCGAGGTGCAATTGGAAGTCAGCATAGATGTGATTGGATCGCAGCCAGCCGTTGCCGTCTTTCAGCAACAACACGCCGTCCTGAACTTCGACCTTCGCCTCATTTTCCACAGTCCAACCATCGAGTGATTTGCCGTCGAACAACGACGAGGTATGACCACAGTTCACCGCAGGGGTCACGGAAGCCGTTTGGTCAGCGAGCAGTATTTGAGGCAAACAGAGATCGCAAACGACGGCGATCAAGACTGAGAAAAAGACAACTCGTCGCATGGATGTTTCTCCAAAAAGCAAAAGGGCTTTATCACCGACGTCGGGACGCGGATTCTATTCGTGACCGTCGTCTCGATTCCAAGCCGATTTGGCTTTGATGACGGCCGCTGTACCGCGAGTCAACCGCTCAGCGAATCGTCACGTCGGCTTCGTGAGCTTTCAGTGCTTTCGAGAGCCGGCTCAGCTCCGACTTCAGTTCTTGAAATCGCATAAAGGAGGTCTGAAACTTTTCCTGGGCCGAGAACAGCAGATTGCTCGCTTTTTTGGAGCTTTGTTGAACGCCGCGGTTGATTTGGACTAAGTCGTCCTCCAGGCGATCCCGCAGGTGTTCCATCAATTGTTGCCCATTGGCTTGCAATTCGATCATCAGTCGGCGGAGCAATTGCCGGTCGCTCTGACGTTCCTCCGGACTCAGATTCTTAGGACGAATCTCAACCGGAGTCTGTTTTGCTGGTGACGCGGCGACCAGTCGTCCGAAGGGATTGAAATCTGCGGCAGCCTTGCTCTGAGTCGCCTCGGCGCGAGCGAGTCCACGCAGTGCCCGCTCGAACTCCGGATTGATTTCAAGGGCTTTCTTGTACTGCTCAATTGCCGCCTTGGGATTGTTCATCTCCAACAAGACGTTGCCCAAATTTTGGAGCGCATCGAGCATCCGTGGATTCAGACGCAACGCTTCTTTGTAGGAACTCACGGACATCGGAAGTTGCTTGAGTCCACGGTAGGCGATGCCCAAGTTGTAATACGCTTCCGTCGCCTTGGAGTCTCGAGTGACCGCCTTTTTGAGCACATCGGCCGCCTTCTGAAATTCCTCTTTGCGGTTGTAGACCGCCCCCATGTTGATCAGCACTTTGGCGTTTGTGGGCTGCAATTGTGCGACGCGACCAAAGTGCTCGATGGCCATGTCGTACTGCTTGAGAGCAAAGTGCGCCATGGCAATCGCGTCATGAACTTCAACGTGATCTGGATTCTGTTTCAGAATTCGTTCAAAAAACGGAACCGCTTCCTGATATTTGCCAGTGCGGAATAGTTGCCGACCTTCTTTGAACAGCCCGTCAAGATCGGGAGCAGCCATGAGCGAATCCTCCGTCAACGTCCTTGTTGACTGCGATCAAACCATCACGTCCGATTTCAAAACGCGGGGCAGGCTACTCCGAAGTTTATTTTGGGCCAATCCTATTCGTTCGTTCTAAGCACATCATTTTCGGATGAATCGTCACTGGAATCATCGAACTCGTCCGCCTCGTCTCCGTCATTCGCCAGCTCAAACAAGTCCAGAACATCCAGCGTCCGCACTTCGTTGGGAATATCCCAGGTCAAACTTTTCGAGACTCGCTCTAAGAGCGATTGCGTCTCTTCGAGTTCAAAATCCGCGCCTTGATAGAGCACCAACAAAGTTCCGCCAGGAATAATCGCCGCTCGAAGAAACGCACTTCCGATGAGTTCATGACAAACGAAGTCGATGTCCCGAGCCACCGTCCGCAAATCCCCCAACCGATCTTCGCTGGAGTAGACATCAACATCGGAGTACTCCTCGCGGAGCGTGTCGATCACCGTTTCGATGACTTTATACGGATCGGGGCGTTCCAACAGCAGCGTCAGTGACCAGAACGACGTTTCGGGGCTGTTGATCGTGATCGAGATTTCTTCGGGAGTGGATTGCTCGTGCAGAATCCAATCTTCGGGATATTCAAAACGGACGCCGTGACGTTCAAAGACGCGATTCATGAAGTCTTCCGTGGGTCTTGAGACCCCTTGGGGGTTCGATTAAGGTAGCTGCCGTGACGTGGCAAATTGGATTGTGACCGAACACCAAACTCAAGGCCCTCGATCATCCAGATTCGGTGGCCTTTCTTTGTTGACTCGCGAGGAGAGGAAGATGGCAACAACACGTGCGGAAGAAGTGGCCGAGCTTTTGTGGGAGCTGAAGCGAGCCTCCAAGCTGGGCAAGTACACCATCGTCGCAAGGCGGGCCGGTTTCAGTGCTGGCGCAAATGGTAAAGCGATGGAAACAACGTTGCGAACGGTGCGTCGTGATTGGCCGCACCTGCAATGGTGGCGAACGATTTCGGACACGCTCACGATTGATAAAGATTCCGAACAAGCCAAGAAGCTTGCGGAAGCGGGAATCGAATTGAAGTCCGGCAAAGACAACACCGTCACGCTCGCGACGCCTGAGGAGTTGCTCATGGAGTGGCCAGAAACGCCAGCTCCTGTTCCTGCGGCTCCAGAGGTCGCCGAGTAGTAATTTTTAGTGGTCGAGTTCAATGAACGTGAGTAAGCCCGGCAACATGCCGGGCTTTTTTCATTCGTGTGAACAAAACTTACGGCGCTGGCATCTTTCCAGTCCGATCGGAGCCATGCCTCCAAAATCCATTTTCTCAATTTCCAATCATCGCGTCAGGTTGTGTCTGTGAACGCGATTCTCGGATGAGCCCGAATTCATCGCGTTGTGAAGCGTCCGCCCTCGCTCACGCTTCGGGTTACTTGGAGAAGTTGCCAAGTCCGTGAAGAACTCGCCCCTTCGCGGACATTCTGGCGGCCACTACACTGCGACCGCATTTTAGCGGCGAGGTGTCTTGCTTGATCCGAGAATGGAGTCACGATGAATCGGCAACTTGGTCGGTTGAGCCTCGGCTTAGCTGTCGTCTTCCTGCTTTTGGCTCAATCGGTGGTCGCGGCTGAACCTGCTCCCGCCGCACCGGCCGGGCCGAAGATGATGAGTTTGGGGCAACTGTTCGAGGCGGGTGGGACGATTGGTTACATCATCACCGCCCTGAGCGTGTTGATGGTGGCCTTGGTCGTCGAACACCTTTTCAGTTTGCGTCGCAACGCGCTGATGCCGCCGGGATTGGCCGAGTCGATTCATCATCACCTCGCGCTGCGGCACTTCGACGAGGCTCGGCAGCAGTGCCAGTTTCAACCGAGCTTTCTCGCCTACGTCGTGTCGGCGGGATTGCGCGAAGCGGATCTCGGCTACGACGCCGTCGAGAAGGGGCTCGAAGATTCGGCAACCGAGCAAGCGGCGCGGCTGTATCGCAAGATCGAGTACCTCTCAGTGATT